>NZ_JAQWTM010000414.1 GCF_029242675.1 Flavobacterium sp. | reverse complement strand
TGCTTATTTTAAACAACATACGATGTAAAATTATAGACAGAGTTTTCTGCGTTGTTAATCGAAAAACACCATTCGTTGATACCTATAAATTTGCCAGTTAAAAGAACAAATTTATCTTGCATATTATCATAGAATACGCGACTCAATGCTGGAGAGCACGTTTTGTTTCCTATTGACGCTCATTCATAAATTAAAAAAGAGAAATCAGATTGCTGATTTCTCTTTTTTAGTAAAACTAGTTTCTATTTATTGACACTAGTAGTATCAACTACTTTTTTCTTTTTATTAAACAAGCCGTTTATAATAGTGGTTGCTTTGGCTTTCACCTCCTCTTTGGCTTTTTCCTGTACTTCTGCTTTGGTCGTAGGTAATACGGTTTTAGTAGTGTCACCTGGTTTTTTGTTTTTATTGATCAAATCTGTAAGCGCTGAAGTTCCTTTATTCACTAGGCGTTCTTTTTGCTGCTGCACCAATTGATTGGTCAAATTAGTAACAGCAGTTTTGATATCTGTACTTATTTTTGGACTAGAAAAACTACCTGTTAAAATAGCATTAATCGGAATATTTTCAAACTTAGCCGCATCCGCAGGTGTTAGTTTGGCAATTAACGCACTAGCTTCGGTTCCCAAATATTTACTAGGAACGTCAAATTTTACATTGTAATTCATAACTTGATCAAAACCATGTGTTCCGCCTATCGTGGCTTGAATGTCTTTGTATTTAATAGTGAACGGTTTTACATTTACTTTTCCGTCTTTAAAAGTTACAGCTGCTTTTATATCATTCAAATTTAATTTACTAACGTCAATAAATTTTAAATTGTTACCCAATGCGGTTAATAAAGTAGAGTTGTCAGCGTTGACAGTAGTAGAGAGCAATTGTCCTAACAAATCTCCTGTTAGCGTTTTCAAGTCCGGACTCATAGAATCGGTTAGATTTCCATTTAACTTAATGGTTGAGTTTAATTTTCCGTTAATTATTCCCGCAATAGGAGCTAGTTTTTTGAGTAAATCTAGTTGGGTAAACGATTCTGCAATATTAACCTGATTTAAGCCTAAATCCATCGCAAAAGTTGGAGTTTTACCTTTGGTAGAAACAGAACCATTTAATCCTATGGTACCACCAAAAATGCTTGTTTTAACTTTGTCCATGGTTAATTTTTCGTCTTTTACGATCAGTTTTCCGGACACATTTTTTAGTGTTAGGTTATCATACAATACCGTATTTGCTTTTGCGGTAAGCGTACAATCTAAGAAAGAAGGTATTTTCATAGCCTCGGCTGGCTTTGTTTCTGTTTTAGTGGTTGCAGTTTCTGTGGTCATAAAGTCACTCACCGCTAACTGATTTGAGGTCAGGTTAAAGTTTCCTTGTAAATTTTGATTCTTAAAAATAAAACCATAAAAATTTTCTAACACTCCTGTTACGCCAATTTCACTTTTTCCTGTTGTGGCATTGAATGCTTTTAAATTAACTCTACTAGGATCAAATTGAATTAAAGCTTCACTTATGTTCAAAGTTTTGCCGTTTTCATCCACGTACTTAAAATTAGAGAGGCTCATGGTACCTGCGTTATCGATTTTTTGATATTCGCTTTTTTCGACCGAGGCCATGTCAAATTTAGTAATAACATTCGCATTTAATATTCCTGACAACGGTTTGTCTAGTTTAATTGGATAGGCTTTGGAAAGGTTAGCCAAATTTATCGTCCCTTTCAGCACAGCGTCAACAAGAGCATTTTGGGTTATGTTTTTTATATTGGCTTTGGCGCTAAAAACATCTTGATCAATTTGAAACGAAAGTTTGTCTAGGTTCACATAGGTGTCATTAAGTATCCCAGTTTCGTTGATTATTTTAGTATCAATGACAATATTTTGAACTGATTTAGGTAAGTTAGGGTATTTAAAAGAAGCATTGTTGGATTTGATATCCACATTAAACTTGGGAACAGTAGTATCAGAGTATAATCCTTTAGCAAAGCCTGCCACTGTAAAATCACCAGTAGTTTTTACATTGTCTAAACTAGCTGCATAAGCTGCAGGAATGATACCTAAGAAATTTTTGAAGGACGAGGTAGGTGTTTTGAATTTTAAATCATACTCTTGACCCGTTTCTACTAATTGTATGAATCCATCAAATTCCAATGGCAATTGGTTTACTAAGGCTTTGTTTTCTTTAAAAGTATACTTGCTATTATTTAGATCAATGCCTAAAATCGCATCTAGTGTCAACGGTACTTTATTCATGTAATTCACCTTATCCATATCTAAGCTAATCTTAGCAGTGGACTTTGTCTTTAAATCTAATTTTGAAGCTGCAAAATCACCTGTTCCTTCATGGTTTAAACTGTCAATGACCATTTTTATTTTAGAGCCTTGATCAAAATAACGAAAGGTAAAATTTTCGACCTTGTAGTTCTGAATGTTCAGTGCCAGCGGTTTACTTTTGCTATCAGCAGTTGCTTTATTATCCTTTAATGCAATGTCATAATTGCCAACTCCATCTTTATTAAAAATAATGTTTATAAGTCCGTTAGTGGATGAGATTCCGTCAATAATAATGGGTTCATTGTCGCCTTTAAACAATTCTTTGATCGACATTTTTAAATCTACTGTTCCTAACGAAATTAAAGTGTCTCCAGCAAAAGGGGCTTTATTTATTATAGCTAGCTTTTGAATGTTGACGGTAGCGTTAGGGAAATTACGAAACAAACTCAAATCAGCCTCTGCAAAACTTACTTTAGCATCCACTTTATCGTTGATAACCTGGGTGATTTTTTCTTTTATTTTACCTTGAAAAAAGAATGGTATAGCAAATAAAGAAGCAACAAGTAGTAAGAGTACAATTCCGAGTATTTTTAAAAGTTTCTTTAGCATCTGAAGGGAGTATTTTTAATTTTTAAAATTTCCAACGGTCTTTCTGCAAGATCGATAGTACAAAAATACTATTTTAAAGAAGAGTTACTTTATAATATTGTTAAAATATGTTATGAGTTTTCTCACTATGAAACAGTTGGCAAGGCTACAAGTATTAAAAAATCCGTTTCTTGCAGTAGAAACGGATTTAAAAGGTAAATCATGGAAAGCTGATTTGTATTACTTGATATTTATTTGAAAAGGAAGCATCGCTTGTACTCCTTTTTTCATTTGTAGGTGTTTTACTTCTTGTAATAGTTCGTAATTTTCGGCGCCTATTTCATTTTTTATAAAGTTTTCTTTAGACTGAGCAAAAGGGAATCCTGCAAGTAGATCGTTAAAGTCTTTTTTATACTCAGGATAATTTTGGGTGGTGTATTTTTTAGTTTTTCCTAACATAGCGGCTTCTTTAATGGCTGCATCAAGACCACCAATTTTATCTACTAAACCAATTTTTATTGCCTCGGATCCAGACCAAACTCTTCCTTGACCAATAGCATCCACTTGTTCAAAAGTCATTTTTCGGCCTTGTGCAACATGCGTTACGAAAGTTTTGTAAATAGCTTCGACTCCCTCAAGTGTAACCTCCCTGAATTTGTCGTTCAAAGGAACAAATGGGCTGTATGGTGCTGCGTTTTCATGGGTGTTAACTTGTTCTACATTGATTCCTATTTTAGTGGTAAGCTGGCTAAAATTGGGTAAAATACCAAAAACACCAATGGAACCCGTTATCGTATTGTTTTCTGCAAAAATGGTGTTTGCATTACAGGCAATATAGTAACCGCCTGAGGCTGCGTAGTTACCCATTGATACAACGATAGGTTTAACTTTTTTAGTTAATTCAATTTCTCTCCAAATCAAATCAGAGGTAAGCGCACTTCCACCAGGACTGTTGATACGCAAAACAATCGCTTTTACATTTTTATTTTTTCTAGCATCTTGCAAAGAGCGACGCATGGAACCTTCACCGATGGTATTTACGTCACCTTCCCCACCTTGAATTTCACCTTGAGCGTAAATAATAGCAATTTGGTCTTTGGCATCACTTATTTTTGAGGTGGTCACGACTTTTTTGGTGTAATCAGCAATTGAAACCGTGTTGTAATCTTCGTCTTTGGCTATATCAAGTTTCTTTTTGATGTCATCATGGTAGCTGTCTTCGTATGCAATGATGTCTACTAATTTTTGTTCTTTGGCCATTTCAGGAGTACGCGCTAGTAAACCATTAGCAATTTCATTTAATTTTTCGATCGAGATATTTCTGCTTTTGGAAATATCGGCTGTGACTGAGTTCCAAACAGCATTCAGTAAGGCAGTAACTTGCTCCCTATTGGCAGCGCTCATTTCGTTTTCTAGAAAAGGTTCCACTGCACTTTTGTATTTTCCATGGCGAATAACTTCCATTTTCACTCCTGTTTTTTCTTGCAGCCCTTTGAAAAATAGGATTTCCGATGACAAACCTTTAAAGTCCATTTCCCCTACAGGATTGATGTATATTTTGTCAGCAACCGAATTTAAGTAATATTCTTTCTGAGAATACGCATTAGAATACGCCATGATGAACTTCCCTGATTTCTTAAAACCAAGTAAAGCATCTCGTAACGCTTTACTTTGCGCCATGCCTAGTTGTGAGTTGCCATTCAAGATCGAAATACCTTCAATATCA
>NZ_JAQWTM010000413.1 GCF_029242675.1 Flavobacterium sp. | reverse complement strand
AGTAAATCAAAAAGCCCGATAACTATGCAAAGTTATCGGGCTTTTTTAAACACAAATTGAAGCGAACTACTACAAGTCTATCTTCTTCAATTCTTTATAATTGGCTAGTAATTTTCGTAACAGTCTTCCGTAAAGGAGTCTGTAAAACAGCCAAAATGCTCCAAATATAAACAAGGTAACTAAGGACAATATACATATTGTAATCGCCATTGCGCTTGTGTTACTGCTCACTTTTTCTTTTAGTGAATCAATTTCAGGACTAAAGCTAAAAGCAATAATAAAACCAACAACCATGCTGTACGCAATCATGATTAGATTGTAGTACACATAGTATTGAACTGTTTTTCTTGTCCTTAAAATATCTTTCATCAGTTGCTTAGTCGAAGCAATAGTAGATATTTTTACATAATTGCGGTAAAATAAATAAATAAATACTAGTGTTATCCCATAGCCAGCAATGTTCATAATTTGAAAAACAGTATTCAACCCTGATTTACTTATTTTCTCTAAATAGTCATCGCTGTTGAATACCAAACCAATCGTACTCCAAACTAAAATCTCTAATATACTGATAATCAAAATCCACTTCACAATCGAAGACGATTTTTTGTGAATCATTTTATATAGTTCTATCTCTGATATCTGTTCAAAGGAAGCCGTACTCTTCTTCCAGTCTTTTTTTAATAAATCCAGCTCTTCCATATTCCTTAAGGATTTAGTATTTTTTTTAATTTCCCTTTAATTCTATTCATCTTCACCCTCGCATTAACTTCACTAATTCCTAGTGTTTCTGATATTTCATGATAATCCTTGTCTTCCAAGTACATAAAAACCAGCGCTTTCTCAATATCATTCAGCTGATAAACGGCTTTATACATTAATTTAATTTGTTCCTCTTCTTCATAATTGTAATCAACATCTTTAATAAAGTGTTGTCCGCCTTCGTATTCCACTGTTGCAATCGAGCGTTTGCTCTTTCGATATAGAGTAATGGCAGTGTTCAAGGCAACGCGATACGCCCAAGTCGAAAACTTGCTGTCACCTCTAAATTTCGGAAAGGCCTTCCATAACTGAATCGTGATTTCCTGAAACAAATCCTTGTGCGCATCCTCACCATCAGTATATAATCTACAAATCTTGTGGATAATATTCTGATTGTCCTTTAGTTGCTGTACAAACGATTGCTCTAAATTCTCACTCATATATACGTTAGTGTCGTGATAGTAGTTTTTGTTACAATGTAAGATATTTTTTTGGAGCACAGCATAGGTATTTCAATCACTATTGGTCCCGCTCTACATTGCAATCTCCCACTGGATTGCTTCGTTCCTCGCTAATCCATCGGGAGGATTTTCATTGCGATCGGGGCTAGAATAGAACGAGTTTTGTTCCTCACTAATGGGGAATGGACCATTTGTTTAAAATGGCGCTATTTAATCCCATTCATATTCCTATTTTTTCCTGTGTTAAAGTCGGTATAACTTGTATATTTGAGTTCGCAGAACGATCAATTGAAACTACTATGAATATTCCTCAGTCTAAAAATCCCCGAATCGTAATTATAGGTGGCGGTTTCGCCGGCATCGCTTTAGCGAAACAACTCAAAAATAAAAACGTACAAGTTGTATTGCTAGACCAGCATAATTACCATAATTTTCAGCCTTTATTGTATCAAGTGGCAACAGGCGGTTTAGAAGCGGGTTCAATCGCTTACCCTATTCGTAAGGTGATTCAGGAATACGATGATTTTTATTTTAGGTTAACCACTGTTCAAGAAATTGACACCGCTAACAAAAAAATCATTGCCGAAATTGGCGAACTCAATTATGATTATCTCGTCATTGCAACGGGTTCAAAAACTAATTTCTTTGGTAATAAGGAGATCATGCGCAATAGTATGTCTATGAAAACCATACCGCAAGCGCTTAATATTCGTAGTTTTATTTTAGAAAATTTTGAGCAAGCAGTGTTAACTACTGATAAAGTGGAGCAAAATAGCTTGATCAATTTTGTACTCGTAGGTGGCGGACCAACAGGTGTAGAACTGGCAGGTGCTTTGGCCGAAATGAAAAAAGCGATTCTTCAAAAAGATTATCCCGATCTCGATATATCGAAGATGCAAATTAATTTAATTCAAAGTGGTGATCGCATCCTCAACACCATGACTGAAAAATCATCAGCAGCAGCTGAACAATTTTTAGTAAATCTAGGAGTTAAAGTGTGGAAAAATGTACGGGTTACGAATTACAACGGGCGCACGATCACCACTAACTCTGATTTGGTTTTTGATACTGCAACCGTAATTTGGACCGCAGGAGTGCAAGGAGCCGTTGTTGCAGGTTTAAATGGGGATGCCTTAGTAGAACGTGTGGAGCGTATTCGGGTGAATGAATTTAGTCAAGTAAAAGGATATACTGATATTTTTGCAATTGGCGACATCGCTTCAATGGAAACTGCTGTTTTCCCACAAGGCCATCCTATGATGGCGCAACCGGCACTACAACAAGGAGCGTTATTAGGTAAAAACATTATTCGTTTAATCGCTGGTAAACAGCTAGAGCCGTTTACCTATAACGATAAAGGATCTATGGCAACCATTGGTCGTAATAAAGCAGTAGTCGACTTGCCTAACTATCATTTTAGTGGTGTTTTTGCGTGGTTTGTTTGGATGTTCGTCCACTTATTTTCGCTTATAGGATTCAAGAATAAAGCCGTAGTTTTTCTGAATTGGGTATACAACTACATTCGTTTTGACCGCGAAGGTCGATTAATTATCAGGCCTTTTAGAAAACGTAGTTTTACCACTTTTACGAGTGATGAAATTTAAGGGATAAACCTTTAAGTAGAAAATGACTAAAAAAATACAAACATATTCGGCTGAAGAAGTTCTTGAGATTTTCATAGAGCAACATAGACTTTGCAGTCCACTTGATCCAGAAGCAGACCGGTGGGCAGAAATAACAGCCGAAATGTCAATAAGAGAATGGAGATGGGCTAACGACTTATTAGAATGGAAAAATCTAAGTGAATTTCTTAATCAGGAATTCCGCATTAATATACCAGATAATAAATGGTTTGAAGCTTTAGAACCAGCTAAAGCTAAAAAGCTTAGTGGTGTTTGCACGCTAATTAGCAATTATGCTGTTAAAGATAGTTACGAAGCAAAAAAACTTTTTGGAACTCCGTGTATTAAAGCAGGCCTGTTTTTGACAATAAAAAGAAACTTAGAAAGAAAAGGTGTTGATGTTTCAGAACTAAAACCATCTTCAAATTTAGCAGAGTTCCTAAATAAATATTTTTCACCTGTCTTAGAGGAAATTACTTTGACGGGAGCGAAGGGAATAGAAATAAGCAAAACGAAAACAAAAAATGAAATAACAAATAAGGGATTTTGGAAATCATTTAAAATGGAACAACAAGAATTAGTCCTTACCGATCTGAAAACTTTTCGAGATCTTATGGAAAAAATAATTGAAAATACAAATCGAAACTTTGGATCAAAGCGGATTATATAGAAGGCTAGAAAAAAGCTTAGTTGAGATTTTAATTCCGTAGGAAAATCTAATTGTTAGATAAGGTAGGCCTGTATGCTAAATTGCGATTGTAAACGTTAAAGTTCCTCTGTTTTGTAATAATTCACCATTAAGTCAACAAATTTGCTATAGCTATTGATGCCGTCCTTTTGTTGGTTTATTTTCAAGAAATTATCGTAAAATACATGAAACCCTTTGTCGATAAAGCTTTCGTATTGCTTCCAAAAATCATCTGTTTCTTTATAGTTTTTTAGAATACCAGGATGAATTGTTTTAAGTAACTTGTTAAATACCATTTCATCTCTATCTTGCCAGTTGTACAAGCAATAGCGTAACGCAAAGCTATACCCCGAATATTTAAAATAAGGATCGTCATTTTTTATCGAAGCTAAAAAACCAATAAAATTGCATTCACTTTCACTTGCAAATCCTATTTGGTGTGCCATTTCGTGACAACTGGTGGTAGGCGAACTGTACAGTGGGAGTAAGGAATTGATTTGTGCCTCATTCGTAAACGGATTTAAATAACCTCCAAAACCCATGTAGGTGAGTGGTACACTAAATAAGGAGTTCTTAACACTTAAATCTTGGTACTCAAAGAAAGGATAGTGTTGCGCTAGATTTTTGTATCCATTTATATTTTTGGAAACTTGCTCCTCAGGCGTATAGGGAAATACAATAGCTGCGCTGTCATTTTTCACCAGTTGTTTATGAATAGAATTGGTTTTTAGAATCAGTTTTTGAGTGAAAGCGAGTAGATCAGCATCGCTATATTCTCTTTCGATGTTTAATTTCTCAAACAAAGGCTGGCGGTAATAATTGAGGGCCCAAAAAAAGTGGAAGAAAAAATAAAAAACGGAAACGAAACTAACTAACTGTAAATCATTATTTTTCCAATTAACTTTCCATGATTTTCGGGTAATCCAAAACCAGCGCAAGAGTAGTCCAATCAAAATAAAATACAAACAATCACCCACTGAAAACGGAATAGGTCCTAAAACCAGTCTTGATAATCGCGAAAGATACGGAAACAAGTCCGTGCTATAATAGCGCTCTACGGTCTCAGGAAAATGAGCGATTATCTGTAAGAAGATAATTTGAAGTACTAGAAAAAGCGGTAAGACATATTTTGATTTCACTTATCGATGATTAAAGTTGAAGGTTCTTGTCGAAAGCGGTAAAGATAATTTCTTTTGATTTGAATGGGAATTTAAAAAATAGTTTATTTCCACTGATGTCTTTCCATAGTCGTTGTTATATGTGCTAAATGATGATTAGAATGCCATGCATACATCGCTATGTATTCATCTATTCTAATTTTAGGAGCATGATCGGGATGAATAAATTGCAAATTATATTGTGCTTCTGTTAATCCTTTTAGTAGAATCGTCCAGCGCTCATGTATGCCTTCAATCATTTGTAAAGAAGGGGCAATGGGCATATGTATCGAGTCGGATAGGGTAGCCCAACTCGCTTCATCATAGGGTTTGATTGTGGGTTCGTTTTCTGTTAAAGTCAGTTTTAAACGGATGAAACTATTCATATGACTATCGGCGCAGTGATGTATGACTTGCCTTATTGTCCATCCATTGGGGCGATAAGGAGTGTCTAATTGCTCCTCAGTAAGATTGCGGACCGCAGTATTTAATCGCTCCGGTAAAGATGAAATGGCAGCAATCCATTGTTCTATTTGCTCTTTTGTTATATCGTTCGGCTTTTCATAACGACCGATGGGATATTGTAATTGTTCCGTTGTCATAAGTCCTTTGTTTAAAATAGTTTCACTTTCGTTTTGGAATGAGTGCTAATTTTGATTTATTTTTCATTTTAGTTTTAATATGTCGGACTTTCTTTTTTCATTGTTAAAACCATATATCGGGCAATCTTTGGATTGTCAAGAAATATATTCATGCCATTTGCAACTTTTGAAATAGTATTGAAAGGTTGATAAGCAGAGGCAAATGAACCTCGGATAAAATATACTTCTCCTTCTTTGGCATTAATTTCTACTTTTGTTTTATCACTATAAACCCAATTGTATTTATGAATTTCATTCGCTTTTACTTTATGCAAATAATAACTTTGGGTTTTAAGATTAACTAAATTTGATCCATTATATTCGACTTTACAATTAAGTGCAGAACCAGTATAAACATAAGGGCGATATAGATAAACGTGCGCATAGCCTTTTTCGGGTTGTTCAATTTTTATTCCTAAAGGGTTTTCGATAACACTTACATCAGTAATATTTAGATCGAGAAAATTATAAATATTTTTTTTTGAACTTGACTTTTTATCCTCTATGTGGTACTCAACTCTTTTTTCGCTTAATGCAATTATTTTACAAAAAACAGTGTCTTTTTCTTCAGAAACGAGATAATCCCGTTGGCTACTTTGTGCAAATGATAAAGTTGATAGTAATAGTAAAGTTGCGCAAATTGTTGGTTTCATATTATTTTTTCTTTTGTTCGATTTGATTTTTTATTGTTTTCAGATACTTTTCAGCTATTATTTTTTCAGATTTCTGCTTGTTTGACGTTCGTAACCGCTCAATTTTTGGATTACCGAAAACGTGATTCCAAATGCTAATTTCAATATGTTTTAGCTTTAGATAGTTCAGTACTAGCTGTTGCTCTTTAATTTCAATACCGTGAGTTCCCGTATTGGTTTGTCATTATCTGTTTTTAGAACAATGTAATACCATTTTTCATTGGCAACATCTACTTTAAATACTGCATTTTGTTTGTGGTTTTTTACTGCTGTTTCAAACTCGGGAACCATCATCCCCTCAGTAAACCAACCTAAATCGCCATTTTTATTACTGTCCATTGTATATTTATTCGCCAAACCAGAAAACGGAATACCATTGCTGTATTCCTTCAAGATTGTAGTTCTTAATTCTTCAATTTTTGCTAATGCTATTTTATTCGCGTCTAGAAAAATATAACTAACTCGAAAAGCCATTGTGTTTTTCTCGAAAAGTATTTTGTAAGTAAAATTTAAATCTGAAAATACTTCACCTGCTTTTGATTCAGCTACTTTATTCGCGAAAGCATCATTTTCAATTTCAGGGTGAATGCTTAATAGTTCAGCTTCTAGAAGTGGATTTTCTATTGCTAAGTTTTGAGCCTCTTCAATCGTGTTTACTCTTAATAACTGCTTTTTAATCGATTGAGAAAAGGATTCGATTGAAACAAAAGCAAGTAGAAGTAGTAAGAGTGTTTTCATTTTAATGGTTTTAATTATGACTGTAAATTGATGAGGAAGGTAAATGTGAATTTACCACATATTTCGCAATTTTTGCAAATGCTGTTAGCAACAGTTATTATTTTGTTGTTCCGAATTTCTGCCATAATTTCGGATATTTATTTTCCAATTCAAGTTCATCTTCTTCCCATTCTTCTCCTGTAATTTCAAAATTTTCTGCAATTCCTTGAGGAATATCGTTACCAGTTTTTTTTCTATAAACTTCAGTTGCGACATAACTTAATCCTTCCCAATCTCCATCATTTGTTTCTTCAATTTTGGTAAGATTTTCAATATTATTTTGCGCATTTTGAAATGTTGATTTTCCTTGACCAATCAACCAACCTCTAAAATCAGCGAAACTGTCGTCAGAACAACCTCCGTTAATAATATAAGCAGCAGCCCAAAAATCCCAATTATAAATTTCACCTCTCAATTTTCTAAACTTATTGTCAAATTCTAATACTTCGATTGCATTAAGTTTTTCAAGTTCTTTTTTTAATTCAGATTGTTGCTTTTCATAATCTCCCAAACTATTTGATTTTGATATTTCTATTATATTCCAAAATTTATCTTCGTCCATTATTTGTGTTGAATCCTGTATCAATTCATTAGAATCACAATTTTGATAACTAAAAAATTCTTTAAAACTTTTATCAATTGAAAAATGGTAAATAGAAATTGAATAGACAAAAATCATAACCAATAAAGGAACTTTGCTTATAAAAGGTGTATCTAAAGTCACTAATCCAAATATTGCTCCAACAAGAGCGAGAGAAAATAAAATTATTGAAATAATCTTTGCCCAATTTTTTCCTCTAAAAACCATTATTAAAAGTCCAACAGTTAGCAAAAATCTTATTAGTTGTTGAATTAACTTTTTAGTATCAATTTCAGGTCTTAAAGAATGATAAAAATAAATTGTATGAATTGAAACTAGTAAAATACTAATTGATATTAGGATTGTTTTTCTTCTTCCTGTTTGCGCTAATATGTTCATTTTTATTTGATATTTATGCGTTTTTGTATAATTATTGCCAAACGACGGTTAGCGGATAGGCGTTATTGTACTTTTATTCTAATAGAATCATAACTATTCGAATTTGAACCTATTAATCCATAAACAGTTTCTCCTTTTTTAATAGTTTTACCATTCAAATCAAATTGCATTAATTCATTTTTAAAATTTTTATTTGCTGAACTTGCTGCAATCATATTACCCCCAGCTAATCCTGGACCAACTATCAATCCAATTGGGAATGTGTTTGCTGGTTTAGTTTCAGTATAATATCCATTTGATGTAGTTGTAGTTCCTGAATAAAATTGAAGTGGAGACAAAAGTAAGTACCATAAATATGAAGCTGGACTTTGTTTAATAGTTTTAAATAATTTTTCAGTTTCAATTATGCTAACTTCATTTCCGTTTTCATAAGAAAGTTTAAAATCTCTTCCCAAAACTATTTCTTTTTCGGTATTATTTGTAATCTTAACAGCTATAAGCTTAATATTATTTTTAGTTTCTTTCTTTTTATATTTTTTTTCTAATAAATCGTATTTGTATTCTAACAAAATATTGCTTTCAATACTTTTTGAGGAGTAATTTATTGTTTCAGGATTTATTTTTCTATATCCCGATGCACAACTATTGAGAAGTACTGCAAAAACTAAAAGCGAACTAATTTTAATCATTTTAATCATTTTAATCATTTTGTATTTATTTTGAGGTTAATATTTATTCTAATTTTTTTCTCACGGTTTCCGCTATCTCATCAATAACATCAAATATACACCTCTTTCTCACAAATGTACCTTATGAACTCAGTTTTTTCTTCCTTTTTACTCGTAGTTGTAGGCAGTGGCTCGCGTATTCTATGATAATATGCAAGATAAATTTGTTCTTTTAACTGGCAAATTTATAGGTATCAACGAATGGTGTTTTTCGATTAACAACGCAGAAAACTCTGTCTATAATTTTACATCGTATGTTGTTTAAAATAAGCA
>NZ_JAQWTM010000404.1 GCF_029242675.1 Flavobacterium sp. | reverse complement strand
TGCTTCAATTTCATTTGCAAAAATTGTAGTAGTAAGCAATGCAACAATTAGCGTAAGGAAAGTCTTTATCATAGTTTCTTTTATTAGTTTTCTATTTGGTTAGGAATTAGCATTACAGCTCATTTAGACAGCTGGTGCTTTTCTACGACTAAAATACGACAAATTGAGACGTTTTTATAATTAATTTAAAATGTAGTAATTTCCTCGATGTCAGTACTTGTGTGATAGAGCAGGAACATTTGAATGTAATTAAAATGAACTAAACTGGAAGTAATGTTATCGCTAATCTAATAGCTACTCTACTATTTCAGTATAACTATTAATTTGCAAATTGTAGTATGTAGTTTAGAAATCGGTATGTTCCAATTCCCGAAAGGACTCCCATCATTATCCAAAAAAAGCGTTGCTTTAAATCCGTTGCTACCGTCTTTTTATCTATGGTATTCCCCTCTTTAATTAGGGATAGCTCTATTTTTCGATTACCAAATTGTACATATTTTGATTCTAAATAACAATCTTTATAGGGCAGTTGGTGAGTAGCTCCAGAAAATGAGTACTTTTTAGAGACTGTTTTATTGTTTATTACGATTTTTTCGAATCCAATCATTGTGTTATGGAATTCTAAGATTTGATTCTCGATATTAAATTCAGCATATTTCATTTTTCAATTTTTGTTTTTAATCACTTATTAAAGTTCCATTTTCACTTAAAATTGTTTTGCCATCTTGTTCAATTTCAAGGGTGATATCAGCTGAATCCTTGGTCCCAATAACATTTCGATAGACCTTATAAACATAGTTCCCGTTAACAAAAGTAATTACGTGATTTCCACCGCTTCCGCTAAATGTTATTTCGCCACCATTGATAGTCAGTTCTGGCTTAGAAGATTCCTTATCAGGTACTTTCCAAGAAGCATATCTGTATTTTTCATTTGCTAATTCGTCGATCCTAATCAAATACTTTTTTGTTTTAATCTTGTAAGTTGGTTTTTCAAAATTGCTCAAAGAATTATGTAAATGCTCTTTTTGGTTTTTAACCAAATCAGTAAGCATCTCTTTTTCAGCGGCAGATTGGTAGGTAACAGCTGTAATGATACCGTCAGAATTTCCCATCCATATACTGCCATTGTCAAACATGATGCCTCTCCAACCAACTTCTGACCATTGTTCGATTTTAGAATTGGCAATTCTTTCGATAAGAATATTATCAAAAACTTTGCTAAATCGCTGTATAAATTCTTCTTTATTCTTTATACTTGGAATGGGGTATTCTCTCTTTAAAGGATAACTGATATGGTTTGCAATTTGTTCCACATCTTTTTGTTTGAACAAATCAATTAAAACTTGGATACTTGCTACTTCGCTGTCTTTGATTGTTTCACTTGTCCCTGAATTTAATTCATTACTTACGTTCTCAATAGTGTCAGTAAGCTTTCCGTTTGCTACTGTACTAGATTTTTCATTTTTTTTCTGGTTACAACCTATAAGGAGTACCCCAAAAAATAGTGTCGCTAATTTATAATTTTTCATTGCTTGTTCTTTTGAATTTATCTGTAATCAATTAGATTATTTTACTATGACTAAGCTGTTATCAATAGCTGTATTACATAAGTTAAAGGTAAACTTTATTATAGATAACTTAAGCCAAATCATCAGAAAATTCTCAAATGTAATACTATTGCTCTTTGCGGGGGATTCTATTAAATAACTGTCATTTGACTAATATGTGTTTTGCATTTTCAGTATAATGTATTGCTATATGGCAACAGTAACGAGATTGTCAAGAGCAGTTTTGTAAAAATTGCAGAAAAGAATAATACTCCTGCTGTTAAGAATTTTTAGCCAATTTTTTTATAGTCATGCAAATTTCTCATTGAAATAGCTGTTTTAAGGCATGAAATGGTGAAAGCGCAAAGTGAATAAATACCTACGTGGTAATATTAATTTATTAGTTCTATAATAAACCAAAAGAGTATTTAATACTATACACGTTCTAGCCCCGGTAGTAGTGTAAGTGATTGCCGCTAAGGAAACTATTTTTTTCTAGTTGGGGCAGAGCGACTGTAAGAAGCTCCTGTGCAAACATTGAAAAAAAGTTTACTGGCAAGATCACTGCAACGGATGACGGGAATAGCTTCTATAAAAACTTTTTAATTATAGAATTTCTTCTACGTG
>NZ_JAQWTM010000402.1 GCF_029242675.1 Flavobacterium sp. | reverse complement strand
TAACCTTAGAAGTGACGGATCTATAATTTCCATCATTGGAATTGGTCTTAATATTAACCAAACTAATTTTGAAAATTTACCTAAAGCTTCTTCCTTAGCTGTGGTATCTAAAAAGGAACACAATAAGGAACAATTATTGTTTTTAATTGTGGAAAACCTCAAAACTAACATTAAACTAATAGAAGTTAATTCTCAAACGCTTTGGGATTTATATGCTAATTGTCTTTTCAAAAAGGGTGTTCCTATGCCATTTAAAGGAGGGGATACTAAAAATTTTATGGGTATTATTCAAGGTGTTTCCGCCTTGGGGAAGTTGCAAGTAATTTTAGAGGATGATTCCTTGGTAGAATACAGCATTAAAGAAGTGCAAATGCTGTATTAAGATACTGCGTTTTCATCTCATAAAATTACGTTCAGCGTTTAAAAACTAAATAATGCCTTAATTAACAGTGCAATATCGTCTATTTTCGCTCTCCAATTTGCTGTCTCCACATAGCATAATACAGTCCTTTTTCATCAATTAAATCAAGATGCTTTCCTTGTTCGATGATTTTTCCTTGCTCGAGAACAAATATTTTGTCGGCATGCATAATCGTTGATAATCGATGTGCAATTAATACGGTGATTTGATTTTTTTGAGATGAAATACTTCGGATTGTTGCGGTAATTTCTTCTTCAGTAATAGAATCTAAGGCCGAAGTAGCTTCATCAAATAAAAGCAATCTCGGCTTTCTCAAAAGTGCTCTTGCAATCGATAAACGCTGTTTTTCCCCACCAGAAACTTTAATTCCGCCTTCTCCAATAGTGGTATTTAAACCATTCTCTGCTCGTACTAATAAGTTTTGACAAGCCGATTTTTGTAAAACATCATTAATTTCCTCATCTGTAGCATTCGGTTTTACAAAAAGTAAATTGTCTTTGATAGTTCCCGAAAACAATTGTGCATCCTGCGTTACAAAACCCAATTGTTGTCTCAGTTCAGTCAAATCAATTTCGTTGGCGTTCTTCTCATTGTAAAAGATTGCGCCATCAGCAGGTTTATAAAGCCCAACAAGCATTTTTACTAAGGTCGTTTTACCACTACCTGAAGGACCTACAAATGCGATAGTTTCGCCAGCCTTTGCTTCAAAAGAAATGTCCTGAACAGCATAACTAGATGCTGATTGATGTTTGAATGAAATATTTGAAAAACGTAAATGGTCTATAGCACCAATTGTTTTTGGATTAGTCGGAATCTCTTCGCTTTTTGAATTCATTAAATCGGCAAAATTGTCCATTGACACTTTTGTCTCATTATAGGTAGCGATTACGTTTCCTAATTCTTGTAATGGATTGAATAAAAAGAAAGAGAAAAACATCAAAGTAATTAGATCACCAGGTAAAATAACCCCTTGAAAAATAAACATGTACAAGGCAAATACTAAACCAGTTCGCATAAAATGTACGGTTGTTCCTTGAATAAAACTTAAGGAACGAATAAAACGGATTTTTTTTAATTCTAAGCCTAATATTTTTATTGTAGTGCCATTTAAACGGTCTACTTCTTGATCTGTTAAACCTAAGCTTTTTACTAGTTCAATGTTTCGCAAAGACTCAGTAGTTGCTCCAGCCAATGCTGTTGTTTCTTTTAAAATATCAACCGATACTTTCTTGATTTTTTTACCTAAAAAAGAGCTAATTACAGCAATTACAGGTACCGTGGCTAGAAAAATAGGACCTAATAACCAGTGAATATTGACGGCATAAACGACCACAAAAATAATTCCTATTAGGGTTTGAAAGACCATGGAAATAGAAAGTGTAATGTATTTTTCACAATCAGATTTTACTTTTTGCAATCGACCAAGTGTTTCACCACTTCGTTGGTCCTCAAAGTCTTGAAAGGGCAATTGCAAAGCTTTTTGGATTCCTTCTGTGTACATTTGTGCACCCGTGCGCTGAATAATAATATTGGTAAAGTAATCTTGGAAATTTTTTGCTATTCGAGAGATCATTGCTGCTCCTAACGATAGGCCTAACCAACCTAAAACTGCCTTTGTGAAATTGCCATAATTTCCATTGAAGTCGGCGACTCTTACACCACATTGATTGAGGAGTTTTCCAATAATTATGGAATCGAATAAAGAAAAGCATTGGTTAATCGCGGCTAAAAAAAGGGCCAAAAACAATAAAGGTTTGTGGGCTTTTAAATAGGTATATAGAATTTTCATCGGTATTTTGTATAATGGAAGTGCAAAACTACGACTATTGAATTCAAATAGAATTATCTAATTTAAAATTTAAGATAAATTAACAATAAGACTTTGCTAAACTTGTACAAACGGTACTTGTAAATTTTGTTTCCATTTTTGATAGCAGTAATTTAGTGGTTCGTACAAATGCATCTGAATTCTTAATGTCTGTATTATGAAAAAAAGCGCGCTTGCCCTTATTATCGTTAGTTTTTTATTGAGCTCATTTAGCTATGCGCAAAATAAAAAAATAACTACTGCATTGCCAACGTCTAAGGTCAATGTTTTTTTAGGAACATCTGGGGATCATGGTCAAATGTCTCCTGCGGCTTCCTCTCCTTTTAATATGATGAGTATTAGTCCGCAAACTTATCCTCATATTCACGCAGGCTACGAATTTTTAGCTAAAGAATTTTTAGGCTTTACACATACTCGAATTGAAGGTGTAGGCTGCTTAGGGAGTGGTGGAAATATTTTGGTTAAACCAATTTTAAACAAAAAGATCGATACGGAATTGCTAAAGAAAACAGAAAAAGCGTCACCAGGATCATACGCTGTTACCTTTGCAAACGGAATTGAGGCAAAAATGCAAGTGCAACATAATTTTGGGATTCACGAATACCAATTTTCCCAAGGACAAGCCGGACTCTATATCGATCTATCTTATGCTTTCGTGGATCGTTTTGTAGCTGAAGAGCATGAAATTTTAGGAAATACCATCAGCGGTTGGGTTGAAACGAAAACTACTTGCGATAAAGGAATTTACCGGATTTATTATGCAATTGAAATCACGAATAGTAGTAATATAGTTGCTATAGATCGCCATCGCTTACTGGTAGAAGGGAATAAGGGCGCTACTAAGTTGGAGGTACGTATTGGCTTTTCATCGGTCGATGTCGCTTACGCAAAAGCACAAATTCAACCTGTTTCAGGATCTGTTATGGCTGCGCAAACAAAGAGTGAGTGGGATAAATTGCTTAGCACCATTATAGTTGAGGGAGAAAAAGAGAGAGTAGATTTATTTTATTCTCTTTTATACCGCGGCCTGCAAGCTCCTTTTTTAATCTCAGAAAAAGACGGAACCTATGCAGCTATTGATGGAAGTATTCAAAACACTAAAGATCCCGTTTATAATGGTTGGGCTATTTGGGATAATTATAGGGAACAATTACCACTCTTGTCTTTGATTTACCCACAAAAGTATAGTGCTATTATAAAATCGATCGCAAATTTGTATGTGTATGGAAAAAATAATTGGGCAACGCAACACGAACCGTCACCAACGGTACGTACAGAGCATGCGGTAGTGGTGCTCTTGGATGCGTATAAGAAGGGTTATGGGGTAGATTTTAGCAGAATAAAAGACTCTTTAATTGCCGAGGGGAATCGCTTGGAGTATAATTCTCCCGATAAAGCTCTAGAGTCGTCTTATGACAATTGGGCTTTGTCTGAAATATTCAAAATCACCAAAGATGTAGAGTTGAGTCAAAAGTACCGTACTAAAGCCGCAGAGTATAAGGACTATTGGAAAAAAGACTTTGCTGATCTATCTAAAAATGATATTGATAAAATGCCTGCAAGAGGAATGTATCAAGGTACAGTTTGGCAATACCGATGGCTGGTTCCATACGATATTAAGGGACTGAAGGACTTATGCGGTGGCGAAGATCGGTTTATTAGTCAGCTCGACCAATTCTTTGGCTATGATAATTATAACCATGCCAATCAACCCGATTTACAAGTACCTGGACTCTATAACGCAAGCAAACAACCTTGGAAATCTCAAAAATTATTCCGTGAATTGCTACTGGATACTGTTGTTCAAAGCTATTTTAACGACAACAGTAAAGGAATCGATTCCTACATTGGACGTATTTATAAAAATGAACCCCAAGCTTATGTGCGTACCATGGATGATGATGCTGGTACGATGTCGTCTTGGTTTGTTTTACGTAGTATGGGTTTGTCGGCTGCTAATGTTGGTGATCCTATTTATTACGTTACTGCTCCCATATTCAGAAAAGTAATTTTGCAACTCGAAGATAAAAAGACCTTTACAATAGAGGTCACAAATTATAACAAGGATTGCTTTTACATTCAATCAGCTTGGTTAAATGGCAAAAAAATCAATAGGAACTGGTTGAGTCAGCAAGAAATTAGAGACGGAGGGCAGTTAATAATCGAAACTGGTTCAAAGCCAAATTTGTCCTGGGGTATTTCAGATCAATTTATCTCGACATTGGATAAGTAAGTCTTTACTAAAACCTGCTTTAAATTAACTCAAAATTAACTAGATATTGTAAAATTATATCGTGCACAATATATATCTTTGTCAAAGTTTAAAAATAGCACTATGGATGATCTTTTAAAATTGGATGCTCAAGTTTGTTTTCCTGTATATGCGTTATCTCGTGAGATTACAAACTTATACCGACCGATATTAGAACAGCTTGATTTGACGTATCCGCAATATTTGGTTTTACTTGTGTTGTGGGAAAACAAAACGCAAACAGTAAATCAAATAGGAGGTAAGTTGCAGTTAGACAATGGTACTTTAACACCATTATTGAAGCGATTAGAAGTAAAAGGCTTGGTTAATCGAACCCGCAGTAAGTTAGATGAAAGGGTTGTAGATGTGTCTTTAACAGTCGCAGGAAATGCTTTAAAAGACAAAGCTAAATGCATTCCTAAAGAGGTTCTGGAGGCATTAAATGTATCTGTAGACGATTTACAACAGCTAAAAGATGCAATAGAGAAAATAGTAAATAGAAATAAATAATAAAATACACAAAATGAAAACATTATATACAGCAGAAGCTATTGCAACCGGCGGTAGAAACGGTCACGTTAAAAGTAGTAACGGAGTTTTAGACGTACAAGTAAGAATGCCAAAAGCATTAGGTGGCGCTAATGATGACTATACAAACCCTGAAATGCTTTTTGCAGCAGGATATGCCGCATGTTTTGACAGCGCTTTGAGTTTAGTAATCAAGCAGGAAAAAATTACAACGGGTGAAACGACTGTTAATGCAAAAATCAGTATTGGTCAATTAGACAATGGTGGTTTTGGTTTAGCTGGTGAGTTAGCCGTAAATGTACCAGGAGTCACTCAAGAAAAAGCACAAGAGTTAGTAGAAAAAGCACACCAAGTTTGTCCTTATTCTAACGCAACTCGCGGAAACGTAGCAATTGATTTAATAGTAACTAATAACTAAAATAAAGTAAGATGGCATTAATAGACGATTTAAAATGGCGTTACGCTGCAAAGCAATATGATCCAACAAAAAAAGTAAGTCAAGAGAATGTAGATAAAATTGTTGAAGCGGCACGTTTAGCTCCTACATCATCAGGTTTACAACAGTTTAGAGTTTTGGTTGTAAGTAATCAGGAAATTAAGGAGAAATTAAGCGCTAAAGTGCTTAACCCAGAGGTGATGATAGATTGTTCTCATGTTTTAGTGTTTGCTGCATGGGATAAATACACTGCGGAACGCATTGATACCATTTACAATAAAACAACTGATGATAGAGACTTACCAAGAGGTCGCTTTGATAGTTACACGGATAAGATAAAAGGGATTTACTTAAATCAGTCTGCCGAAGAAAATTTCGAACACACGGCTCGTCAATCCTACATAGGTTTTGCAATGGCTATCGCGCAGGCAGCTGAGCTAAAAGTTGATACAACACCTGCTGAAGGTTTTGACAATGCCTTGGTAGATGAATCATGAGATCTTGCTTCATTAGGTTTGCGAAGCGTTACGTTATTATATCTAGGATACCGCGATGCCGAAAAAGATTGGTTAGCTGGTATGAAAAAAGTACGTAATAGTACGGATGAATTTGTAATCGAAATCAAATAATACAATCATTGCTACCGCTTTTGGGTTAGCCATGAATCATAAAAAGCCAAACAGGAGCAATCCAAGTTTGGCTTTTTATTTTTTTGTTCAGTACTAAAATTGTGGATAATCCTTCTCTTTTATTCAAAAATGTTTTTAATGAAAAGACAACGAACTCCTATTTTTCTTTAAATAGAAATCCCAGACCCATACTTTTGAGCATTTTTTTTTCAAACTTCCAAAAGAATGTAAATTGTCCAAAAAGGGTTCCAATGGCTACGAGGAACACTTGGTAAAGCGGAAAAATAATTAATAATCGGATCAATATAAACCAACTTCCAAAATCTGCAGCAGTGATTCCTAGCCATAAACAAACAGGCTTTGAAATCCAGGCTGAAGTAGAGCCTGTAATAGCAAAAACGATAAATATAATGGCAAGCTGCAGGTTTGATTCAATTCCCCAGCGTTTCTTTAATTTCTTCATCTTTATAAATAATGGTTACAAAGATAGCAAGATTATCTAGAAGGAACATTGCCAAACAATCGCTGATTATTGGTATTTTGAAAATATATCATGTAGTTGTAAATCAAGTAATTTACCTCATAACCATAATTCACGGTATAATCGTAGTTAATGGTCATTTCATACAAATTCGGGCTAAATCGATTTGGTTGAAGCACGCGACTGTTCCACTCCGTAATATACATTCTGTTTTTATTTTCTAGGAAAGTTTGCGAATGATAGCCTCTAGGGAAGGCGCGGGAGACGAGCCAACTTGTAAAGCCAGGATCTATAATTATCACCTCATATTCTAATTCTTCATTAGCAATTCTGATCGTATCTCCATGTATTGCTTTATTGTTTTCGGGAGTGTTGACCGCTTTTTTACTTGTCGTACAGCTGATAATAATCAGTAAAATGAGGATCAACACATAAGTATACTTTCTCATAAGTAGTTGTTTTACCCTAAAGTTACAAAATATTAACTACCTATAACTCCCACAATAGTTAAATGTCTTTCTGTTGGTTTTTGACCAGCCATCAAAAAGAAAGTGGTTATTCCTATTTAGAAATAACCACTTATATATAAAACCGTGTTTTCCATGAAGGAATCACTGTTGGTTTTTAAAACGTTCTTTAGAATTATTTTATTTTCCAAAAAGACCACCTAGCATTCCGCCCAATCCGCCTCCTTTTTTAGTAACGGCATCCATTGCATCACTCATATCCACTTTTCCATCACCATTTTGATCTAAACCAAATTGCCCACCATATTTAGTGATTGCATCCATGATTCCTGCGTTCTCACCACCACCTGAAATAGCACCAATAATATCTGAAATTTCAAAACTAGAATCTTTAGGGTCTTTTGCTTTATCTACTAGCGAGGCTAGTATCTTTGGAATAATGCTAGAAGCAACTCCTGCAGCTGCACTACTATCTATTCCTAATTTTTTACTTAAATTTCCTGAAAGTTGTTGGGTTAAATTTTGTACTGCGGGATTGGAAGCGTCCTTTGCGTTATCTCCTTGAAAAAGAGCTGCTAATTGAGAAAGATCCCCATCTGCAACCATTTTTTGTAATCCCGTAACCACTGAAGAGCTAGCTTCATTAATTACAGCTTCATTTTTTTCGTTAGGAACCGCTGGATTGTTTACCACTGTGTCTACTCCAAATTGTTGTGCTAATTGTGTTAGTTGTTCGAACATATATAATTTTTTTGTTTTCTTAAAGGTACAAAAAAAGTGGATTTGTTAAAAATCAAATAACAAATCCACTTTAAAAGGGTAAAAAAATAGCTTAATTAACCAATCAAGCTAATGATTTGCGAAGCTAATTCCGTTCCAATTCTATCTTGTGCTTCTCCAGTTGCAGCGCCAATATGTGGTGTCAACGAGATTTTAGGATTCATTAAAATCGCCATTTCTGGAGTTGGTTCGTTTTCAAAAACGTCTAGACCAGCAAACAATACTTTTCCGCTGTCTAGTGCTTTTACTAATGCAACTTCGTCAATTACACCACCACGAGCGCAGTTTACGATTCCTACATCATTTTTCATCATAGCCAGTTCTTTTTCTCCAATAATGTATCCATCTTGAGCAGGAACGTGCAAAGTGATAAAATCACTTTCTTTAAATAATGATTCTAAGGATTGAGATAAAATTGTAGTAGTGATCGATTGTCCGTCAAAAAATTCCACTTTAACATCTACCTGAGGGATAAAACTGTCTGCAGCAATTACCTTCATACCTAACCCAAGAGCCATCTTTGCAGTAGCTTGACCAATACGACCAATACCAACGATACCAAGGGTTTTTCCTCTTAATTCAACACCATTTG
>NZ_JAQWTM010000399.1 GCF_029242675.1 Flavobacterium sp. | reverse complement strand
AAACCTTCAAGGAAACTTGAGGGTTTTTTTATGTTTGACAATTAGGTTTTGCGCTGGTTAGTAATTGATATAACTTCATGCAAAGCTTGGTTATCGCGTCCCGATTGAAGATCGGGAAGGCCGCAGGTTCGAATTTCCGGGTGCGGAATAGACTCTGCTAGCCCGACCAAAACCTTTAAGGAGACTTGAGGTTTTTTTTTATGCATAATATTTATTGTACGTAATCGAATATGCTAAAATGGGTTTGCAATGGTTACTATTTAGTCTATTCGTCTTAGTAGACAGCTTGGTTATCGCGTCCCGATTTAAAATAGGGAAAGCCGCAGGTTCGAATTTCCGGGTGCGGAATAGACTCTGCCAGCCCGACCAAAACCTTCAAGGAAACTTGAGGGTTTTTTGTTTCATTTGTGTAAGTATTTTAGATTTATTGTTTCTTGCTTTTTGTAAATCATCGCAAATTTTACATCCCTTCTCAAAGCAATTCTTTGTCTTGTAAGTAGTGCTTTCGTATTTCATTTTCGCACAGAATCTTTTGCATCAGCGGTATTTTTAAGTTTTATCGCAGCTATTTCGTTTTCATATCATAACGTTTTACCTTATTAATAGTTGGTTTATGGCAATAGGTTGGATGGATTCTTACGCTGGTTTCTGAAATAGCGAATCGTTGTAAAATAATTATTTTACATTTTTAGCGTACGTTCGCTTGTTTTGTATAAAACTTTTTTATATCATTGTGCTATAAAAATATAACTACCATGGAAAGCAAACTATTACAACAAACTAAAATTAATTTTTCTAACGAAGTGACCAACTACTATCCGGAAATCCTGACAGATGAAGCGCTCGTTTTTATCACCGCTCTACATGAAAAATTTAATACTAAGCGTTTAGAACTTTTAGAAAATAGGCTAAGCCAACAAACTTTTTTTGATGAAGGAAATTTTCCAGTGTTCCCACATGAAACTAAAGATATTCGAGAGTCAGATTGGAAAGCAGGAACGATTCCGCAAGATTTGCAAGACAGACGTGCGGAAATCACAGGTCCAGTAGATCGCAAAATGATTATTAATGCCTTGAATTCAGGGGCGAAAACTTTTATGGCTGATCTTGAGGATAGCACCGCACCCTCTTGGAAGAACACAATTGACGGACAAAAAAATTTAATTGACGCTAACAAAAAAACCATTGCATTGAAGGATGTGCAGCGCAATAAGTCCTATACTTTGAATGTAAATACGGCAGTACTATTAGTTAGACCAAGAGGGTTACATTTAAATGAGCGACACCTTTTGATTAATAATGAAATTGCTTCAGGTAGTTTGGTGGATTTCGGTTTGTATGTTTTTCATAATACACAAATTATGTTGCAAAACGGAACGGCACCTTATTTTTACCTGCCCAAATTAGAGCATTACACCGAAGCACGTTGGTGGAATGAAGTATTGGCATTTGCTGAAAACTATTTAGAAGTACCAGTAGGAACTTTTAAAGCCACCGTTTTAATCGAGACAATTACTGCTAGTTTTCAGCTTGACGAAATTATTTATGAACTAAAAGACCATATTGTAGGTTTAAATTGTGGACGTTGGGATTATATTTTCTCCTATATAAAGAAATTTAGAAACCATCCTAATTTCATAGTTCCTAATCGGGATCAGGTTACCATGACTAGTCCGTTTATGGATGCCTATTCGAAATTGGTGATTCAACGTTGCCATAAAAGAGGTATTCTAGCCATTGGGGGAATGGCTGCTCAAATTCCGATTAAAAATGATGAAGAAGCAAATTCAGCTGCACTTGAAAAAGTTAGAAAAGATAAAGAACGCGAGGTTCTTAATGGTCACGATGGTACATGGGTCGCGCATCCTGCGTTAGTGCAAGTGGCTTTGGCCGAATTTAATAAACACATGCCAACACCAAATCAGTTGCATATCACTCGTGATGATGTCAATATAACTGAGCAAGACTTGGTAGCGATTCCAAAAGGAACGGTAACCGAAGCTGGAATCCGAAAAAACATCAATGTGGGGATTTTGTATATCGAATCGTGGTTAAGAGGTCATGGAGCAGTAGCACTTTATAATTTAATGGAAGATGCAGCAACAGCCGAGATTTCAAGAACTCAAGTTTGGCAATGGTTAAAAAACGAAGTGAAATTAGAAGATGGGAGATTGTTTACTTCGGAATTGTATAAAGATCTATTAGCAGATGAAGTTGCAAAAATTACAGCTCAAATTGGTGATGAAAACAGTAAAAACAGCAAATTAGATGTAGCAATTTCACTTTTTGACCAACTCGTACTTGCTCAGGAATTCGAAGAATTTTTAACAGTACCGGCTTATCAATACATATAAAAAAACAATCCTGCGATTGCGGACACAATCAACAGGATCTAATTACTAATAAAATAACTAACACAAAATTATGAAAAATTTAGAACAAAGCAATTATAGTTCCGCTTTACAAACGGTAAGAGACCTAAAAGCGAAATATGGAACAACTTGGGATGCTATAAGTCCTGAGAATGCTGCTAGAATGGCAACTCAAAATCGCTTTAAAACAGGATTGGATATTGCTAAGTATACTGCCGCTATCATGCGAAAAGATATGGCAGCATACGACAACGATGCTTCAAATTACACACAATCACTAGGTTCATGGCATGGTTTTGTAGCGCAGCAAAATATTATTGCCGTTAAAAAACACCATAAAACGACTAGTAAAAGGTATATCTATTTATCAGGATGGATGGTAGCTGCTTTGCGATCTGAATTTGGCCCTTTGCCTGATCAATCCATGCATGAGAAAACCACCGTTCCTAATTTGATCAAGGAGATTTATGACTTTTTGCGTCAAGCGGATGCTATTGAGTTAAATGATTTATTCAGAAGATTAGAAAAGGGCGAGGATGTTCAAGACCAAATCGACAATTTTGAAACACATATTGTTCCCATCATTGCTGATATTGATGCAGGTTTTGGAAACGAGGAGGCTACTTATTTATTGACTAAAAAAATGATTGAAGCCGGTGCTTGTGCAATTCAAATCGAAAACCAAGTATCGGATGCGAAGCAATGTGGGCACCAAGACGGAAAAGTAACCGTACCACATGAAGATTTTCTTTCTAAAATTAATGCGATTCGCTATGCGTTTTTAGAATTAGGAGTAGAGGAAGGAGTAATTGTGGCAAGAACAGATTCAGAAGGAGCCAGTTTAACTCAAAAACTTCCAGTGAGTACAGAGCCAGGTGATTTAGCATCGCAGTATTTGGCTTTTGTGGAAGCGGAACAAATAACTATTGACCAAGCTAAAGAAGATGATGTATTATTAAAAAGAGACGGAAAGTTAGTGCGTCCCGTACGATTGCCTAATGGTTTGTACCAGTTTAAGGAGGGTACCAATATCGACAGAGTGGTATTGGATTGTATCACTAGTTTGCAAAATGGAGCCGATCTTTTATGGATTGAAACACCTACGCCTAATGTGAAACAAATTGCTCACATGGTTAACCGAATTAGAGAAGTAGTGCCTAATGCTAAATTGGTTTATAATAATTCGCCTTCGTTCAATTGGACTTTAAACTTTAGGAATCAAGCCTATGATGAAATGATCGCCGAAGGAGAAAACATGACGGGTTATGACCGAAATAATTTGATGGATGTGGCCTATGATAACTCTGAATTATGCCATCGTGCAGATGATAAAATTAGAACATTCCAAAGAGATAGTTCTAAAGAAGCGGGGATTTTTCACCACTTGATTACTTTACCAACGTACCATACGACAGCACTTCATATGAATGACTTAACGCAAGGGTACTATGGTAAGGAAGGAATGTTAGCATATGTTAAAGGAGTTCAAAGACAAGAAATCCGTAAAGGAGTTGCTTGTGTAAAACATCAACGTATGGCGGGATCCAACTTAGGTGATGATCATAAAACGTTTTTTGCAGGCGATAAAGCATTAAAGGCAGATGGCGCTAAAAATACTAGTGATCAATTTGAAACTAAAAAAGTAGCGCAAGTAGGCGAATTGGTATAAAAGAAGCAAAGGAGCTGTTGTCTTTTTAAATCAATCAATTTCAGGTTATTTACTATATTTGTTTGGCATTAGCTCCAAGGAAAGCCCTTTCTATTTTTATAGAAAGGGTTTTTTTATTGTCGAATAACAAAAACTGATTAATCAGTTTTAGTATTCTGTGAAATAAAACTTATTTTTGCAGTGTTTAAACAAATATAAAATTCACTATGTCAGATACAATTGAAAAAATAAAATGCCTAATCATAGGTTCCGGACCAGCGGGTTATACTGCTGCAATTTATGCAGCGAGAGCAAATATGAATCCGGTGGTATACCAAGGAATGCAGCCTGGTGGTCAATTGACTACGACCAATGAAGTAGAGAACTGGCCAGGGAATCCGGAGGGAATTACAGGACCTGAAATGATGATTGGTTTGCAGGCGCAAGCAGAGCGTTTTGGTACTGATGTGCGCGATGGATGGGCTACTAAAGTTGATTTTTCAGGCGACATTCATAAAGTATGGATTAACGATACAATCGAATTACACTGCGAAACTGTGATTATTTCTACAGGAGCATCTGCAAAATACCTTGGATTGCCTTCTGAGCAACATTACTTAAAAATGGGTGGTGGAGTTTCTGCCTGCGCTGTTTGTGACGGATTTTTCTATAGAAATCAAGAGGTGGTGATCGTAGGAGCAGGAGATTCTGCTTGCGAGGAAGCACATTACCTTTCAAAACTGTGTAAAAAAGTAACTATGTTGGTGAGAAGCGAAAAATTTAGAGCTTCTAAAATCATGGAAGAGCGCGTTCGCAAAACCGAAAACATCACCATTTTAATGAACCATGATACTGTTGAAGTTCTTGGAGATGAGCAAGTGGTAACGGGTGTAAGAGCGTTGAATAAAACAACGAATGAAGAATTTGATATTCCTGCTACTGGTTTCTTCGTAGCTATTGGTCATAAACCAAATACAGATATCTTCAAAGATTTTATCACTTTAGACGAAACAGGTTATATCGTAAATACGCCAGGTAGTTCGAAAACAAATGTAACAGGTGTTTTCGTTGCAGGAGATGCAGCGGATCATGTGTACCGTCAAGCAATTACTGCTGCAGGTACAGGATGTATGGCTGCGCTTGATGCCGAAAGATATTTAGCGTCCAAAGAGTAAGTATATCATGATTAAAAGAAAAAGTCCCATTTACGAGTGTGTAAAATGGGACTTTTTTTATGATTTTCTTAAATTATTTCTTCTTCAATAATTTGGCTTCATCATCAAATCGCTTTAAAGTGATTTTTGGACTTCCGTATAACTGAATTTCTGCTCGTTCACTTGCGCTGATCACAATTTCTTTCTCAGCATTGATACTGCCTTCTGATCCTTGCTCTGCAACAAGATTGATGCTTTTTATTTGTAATTTTTCAGCAGTAAGTTTGGAATCATTATCGATACGAATGGTTCCTGTATCCGAATTCCCTTCAATCTTAGCTTTCGATTTTTGGTACATATCACATGCGAAGTCGGTTCCTTTTATCAGTGCTTTCAATTCTGAGTTGTCGCTCATCACTATTTTTGCATTTTCTCCTTTTAAATTTAATTCTATAGTAGATTTTTGAGCTGTTTCCAGATTGAAATTGTTCGAAACAATGTTTAAAAATAATTTGGAGTCATCAAAAGATTTGATGCTTAGATTGTCTGAATGAATTTCTTGAATAGCATTTACAATGGCGTCATTCTTTACAGTAATACTGTTAATTTCGTTAGTGTAGGTGATTCTAACTATAAGTTTTGTGAAGCGTGTAATGTTTTTAACAGTTTGTAGCTGCAGGGTCGAACCCACTGTGGTAACTGCAATTTGATCTTGTAAATTGTCATCTGCTTCAATTTTTAAAACTGAAAATTCGCCTTTCTCTAAAAAGACTTCGATGTTATCACTTACTTCAAGATTAGTAAAATTACTTATTTCTTTTACTTTCGTTGTCACTGTTTTCGAGCCTTTTATTTTCTCTTTTTTTTGAGCTATAGAAAAAGTGGTTGATAATAGAATTAAAATTACGGCTATCGAATGTTTCATTTTCATAGTTTTATGCTTTATTACAAAAGTAAATAAATCATTCTGACTGGAATGATTTATTTACTTTTTAAGATTTTCTTGGGTTATATTTTGTCAATACTTCCTCCGCTTGAAGCTTTTCGTTCCATTGACTGTGGTGTTTTAGAATATTGAATACTTCCTCCACTTGACGCCTTGGCTTTCAAATTTACGATAGGGTGAATTATCACACTGGCGCCGCTCGAAGCACCAGCTTTTACTTCATTTGCCAGTAAGTCATTTGCATCTATTTCACTTCCACTTGAAGCATTAGTAGTCAAATCTAGGGAGAGTCCGTAAAGAATAATTGTGCTAGCACTACTTGCTTTTGCATTTATACGGTCGTACTCTAACTCCAATTTAATATTTGCTGCGCTCGAGGCTCTAATACTAATCTCATCTCCTTTTAAAATGTTTTTACTAGTCATAGATGAAGCACTTGACGCTTTTAGTTCTTCAATTTGTGGCATCCTGACGATCACCTTTTTAGACTTAACGTCTAGGAATGAATCGTAATCACAATCAATGATCAAAACGCCATTTTCTATTCTAGTACGGATATTACTAATTAAATTATCATCGGCTTCGACAATGATTTCCGTTTTGTGAGACTGTTCAAGTTCTAAATCAATAGCATTGCTTAGCTCGATACTCTTGAACGAATCAGTTACTGCTCGGTTCTCTTTTACTACGGTACCGCTTCCAGTAATTGATTTTAAATTGATACTGTAGTTGCAAGATGCAAATAGTAAGGTGCACAGCAGTACAAGAATAAATTTAGTGATAAGGGATATAATTTTCACCATGATTAGTTTGATTTAATGATTATACCGTTTTTATTAGCTCTTAAGCGACCTTTACTTTTGCTCGTTTTCGTTGAATCGACAGTATTGGTAACTCCATTTTTATCTGTGATATTGGAATTATTTTCATCGTCTCCTGTCCAGATGGTTACATCATTCTCTTCGGTAGTATCAACATCGTTGTATTCATCTTCATCAGCAGGACAGTCTAAGCAACGTACTTTCGTTTCCATTACTTGGTATAAATATTTTCCTGAGCTGTAGTGCAGGTTAAAAAACTCATCATTCGAGCGATCGTAATCCTGTACACTGGTATCCGCCTTAAACAATGTTCCTTCGGGTAAGTATAAAGTAATTTCTACCTCTTGATCACGATATTTATCTTTTACGTTAGAAAGTAGGTAATTGTCAAGTATAATTTGGTTTCCTACTATTTTATAACCGTATTTAATTAGTTCTGCTCTTTTTTTAGCATCGGATAGTGTCGTTCCTTTTGCTTCTTTTTCTATTTGCAAGTAAGGTAATTTCGTGTCTGCACGTTCAATTTTAAAACTTACTTGATTAGAGTATATAACATCATTGTTTAAAGAATCTTGGGTTATTTTAAAATTGTTGTGATCATTAATGCTTTTCGAATAATAATCATTGTGTTTAAATTTAATAAACAAGGTATCTGTTGCCGATATATTTATGGTTTCTTTTTTCACGACTCTACCATCAGTAGCAAAAGCCGAAGCTTGTTTTACACCAATCGAAATTAGGATGGCTATCGCAATAATCCACAAGGCTAACAAAGTCGATTTGGCTATATTACCAATTGATTTTATGCTTGGAGATACTAACTTGAAACCCAAAAGCACAAGGAAAAAATTAGGAATACCTACTGCAACAAAAAGCAGTACTGCAAAAAACCATACAGGATAATCAGTAAAATTGCCCGATTCAATAAATTGGTGGAAAGGAAAATCATCAAAGTGGACCGTTCCAAGCGTAAGTGCACCAATTAAAAACACCACAATCATTGCTAGTCCTGACATGATTAAAATTACCCCTAAAAACTTGGCAAAAATTTTAAAAACAGTCATGATAAAGTCACCTAATGAGCTACCGACCTTAGTGGCACCTGTTTTGATTTGGTTACCATATTTGTCATAATCTCCATTTTTAAATTTTTGAGATACATTTTCATATTCCTCTCTAACTTTTTTTTCGATGTTCGATATATTAACGGGTTCGCCCGTCATTTCAAGTTTTTCCGATGTTGTAATAGCCTCTGGTGTTACTACCCACAAAATAATGTAAGCAATGATTCCTGTTCCAAATCCAGCAAAAACTAATAGTAATAACACTACACGAATCCACACAGTTTCAATACCAAAGTAATAACCCAATCCTGATGCTACACCACCAAGCATTCCTTTGTCTCTGTCACGGTATAATTTTCTAGATCGTGTGCTAGTTGAATTAAAGTTGTACGACTGTTGGTTACTCGTATTTTCATCCTCAATAATGTAATCCTCAGGTTGTCCCATAACGGTAATTACCTCGTCTACATCTTTTAAGGCAACAACATGTTTGTCGCTTTTTTGCTTTTCATTTAGCAATTCTGACACCCTCATTTCGATATCTTTGATAATCTCGTCTTGTCCTGATGAGTTATTTAAAGAGCGCTTTATAGCATCAAAATAGCGTGTTAATTTTTGGTATGCATCTTCGTCTATATGAAAGAACATTCCGCCTAGGTTTATATTTACAGTTTTGTTCATGACTATTGTTTTTGGTTGGTTATAAGGTTTACAGCATCGGATAATTCAGTCCAAGTACCACTCAATTCATTTAAAAAGGTTTGACCTATTTCAGTAAGGCCATAATATTTTCGTGGCGGTCCTGAGGTCGATTCTTCCCAGCGGTAATTTAACAAACCGTCATTTTTTAAGCGGGTTAATAGCGGGTAAATAGTTCCCTCCACCACGAGTAATTTTGCGTTTTTTAAAGTGTCTAGTATTTCTGATGTATAAGCATCTTTCTCTTTTAGTACAGATAGGATGCAAAACTCGAGAACACCTTTACGCATCTGGGCTTTTGTGTTTTCAATGTTCATAATTTGTCTTTTTTGATTTTTTGATGATTTGATTGTTCATTTCTTGATTGATGATTGATGATTTTTATTGGAAGCTAATCCTGCTATTCGTTTCAATCTTTTTATTTTTTTTTCAAAAAATAAAAAGGATTTCCACTGCTATCAGGGCTAGGAACGTTTTATTTTATAAAAGGTATTGTAATAGGATATCTATAAAGTTCTCCGTTAGACGTTTTGATCGCTGCATAAATAATTAAAAAGAACTCAGCTACTTTCAAACATCCAAAAAGGAATACAGCAGTTAGTCCCACCGTTATTAAACCTATTTGATCGCTAATGTTAAAATTATTCACTACGAAGTTATCATCGTTAATAACCGCATCTAGAGAAACATTGTTAAAAATAGTAACTAGTAAAATTGGGATAGCAATTAAAGCTGTGAGGATTGAGTACAATAAAACACTCAACTGAAAATTGAGTACTTGCTTTCCATGAAAATCAACAAAGTCCGATTTGTCTTTTTTGGAAGACCATAAAAGGATCGGAAAAATATAATTTCCAAACGGAATAAAGTACTGAGTCAAAGTGCTCAAGTGTGTGAATGTTGCGATGTTTTTTTCGGTAGTGTTTTCCATTGTGATTGATTTTGGTGCCTTTTTGATTTTTGGCTTTGATGATGATTCGTTTTTTAAAAGTACTAGTACTCGACCTAGTAATTTCTTATGCAAATATATGTCTAAAGAATGGTATCTTGTATCACATAGTACCTAAAATTAACAATTTATTAACAAATTAAAATATTATGTACGCATAGTATTTTTTTGTATTTTAGCAACAAATCCAGCAAACATGAAACTTACAGCCTCTAAACTCAACAAATTTCTATTTTTTAAATTACCAGCAGCTTTTATCTGTGGCGTTCGTGTTAGGACGCTGGACGAGACGCACTGTATTGTAAAAGTAAAGCACCGCTGGATCAATCAAAATCCGTTTAACTCGATGTATTTTGCAGTGCAAGCCATGGCGGCTGAGTTAGCAACAGGTGCATTGGTAATGTATCAAATTCAAAAAAGCGGACGTAAAATATCCATGTTGGTCGCCAACAATAAAGGTAATTTTACTAAAAAAGCAACCGGATTAATCACTTTTACGTGTAAAGATGGTCACCTAATTGAGCAAGCTATTCAACAAACGATAGCCACAGGCGAGGGGCAAACCTTTTGGATGAAGTCTATAGGAGTGGATGAAAAAGGAGTACAAGTATCCGAAATGGATTTTGAATGGAGTGTACGAGTTAAATAAATATACCTTAAATATACCTAATACAAAAAGCATAAATTAATTTACTTTTTGCAAAAGTTGATACTATTTTAAATTTATACAAAAAAGCCAACCTGAATTATCAAGTTGGCTTACCGTTTTAGGGTTGTGTGAAATTAGATTATGATTCGGAATAGTTCACCGTTTTTATTTATTAGTTCCAGTCGAATACTTTGATTTTCATCTTTATTATTCAAAAGCTTTGAAACGGTTTCTACATTTACTGCTTTGCTATTATCAATACTTATGATAATGCTTCCTTTTAGTTCCGCTTCATACTGCATCAAGTTTTCATTTGTAATGGCTCTGATTTTGACACCGTAATTAACATTAAATTTCTTTTTATCAGCAGCGCTAATGTTTTCTAATTCGATTCCTTTAAACTCCGTATTAAAAAACTCGTTTTTGCTTAAGACTACAGGTACTGTTTTATTGCTTCCGTCTCTTAAAATAGTCACTTCTACTTTGTCATTTGGTCTTTTAGTATTGATGTAACCAGATAAATCAGCATAGGTAGCAATATTTTGATTGTCTAATTTTACAATTACATCTCCTTTTTTAAGCCCTGCTTTTTGAGCTCCTGAATTAGGTGTCACAGCACTGATATAGAAACCTTCCGTTTGTTTTAAGCCTAATTCTTTGGAAGCATTTGAATTTAATTCACCTCCTTGAACGCCAAGAATTCCTCTTTGTACATTACCATACTCCATAATATCTTCAATAATTTTTCGAGCGATATTTGAGGGTACTGCGAACGAGTATCCAACATAAGATCCTGTCATCGAAGTAATCATAGTGTTGATTCCAATTAAGTCTCCACGTGTATTCACGAGTGCACCACCACTATTTCCTGGGTTTACAGCTGCATCAGTTTGAATAAAAGATTGGATACCATTGCTGCCTAAATCTCTTGCTTTAGCTGAAACAATTCCAGCGGTAACCGTTGAGGTTAGGTTATACGGATTTCCAACTGCTAAAACCCATTCCCCTATTTTTACGGAGTCAGAATTACCAAATGTTGTATATGGTAGCGTTTCATCGGCATCGATTTTCAGTAAGGCGATATCCATTTTGGAATCGGTCCCAATTAATTTTGCTTTGTATGATTTTTTGTTATTTAAGGTGATTTCTATTTCGGATGCATCTTTAACCACGTGATTATTAGTAACAATATAGCCATCAGCTGAAATGATTACCCCGGAACCTGTACCAACTTGTTCTTGTGATTGCCCTCCTTTGTAACCATAAAAATATTCTAACATAGGATTGGAAACGGTTTTGTACGATACGTTTTTAACGTGAACGACAGTGTGTATCGTTTTCTCTGCAGCTTCGGTAAAATCCAATACATCAGATGAAAGTCCAACTCTCTTATTGTAAGAGTCAGTTGCGGTCGTTGTTATACCGTTTTTGCTGGTAGCTAAATAACCGTTGGTGTCAAATAAAAGTTTGTAGGCCCCTAAAGTTGTGGCTCCACTTAATAAAGACACTAAAAATAGATTAGAAAATCGTTTCATAATAGAGATTGTTTAATTTTGTTTGTCTTGTAAATTTAAGACGAAATAATAGTGTTAAAAAATATTTTAACGCTGTTTAACTATGATTAACATTTCATTAATAGTTCGTACTTTTGTTCCATACAACAACGAATAAATGCAATTACATTTTTATAAATACCAAGGAACTGGAAACGATTTTGTGATGATTGACAATCGTACGGAATTTTTCCCTAAAAATAATAATGAGCTAATAGCACACTTATGTGATCGCCGATTTGGAATTGGTGGTGATGGACTTATTTTGCTCGAAAATGATCCAGAAGCCGATTTTAAGATGGTTTATTACAATTCCGATGGGAACCAAAGTACTATGTGCGGTAATGGTGGTCGCTGTTTAGTGGCTTTCGCAAAAAAATTAAATGTTATTGAAACTAAAGCGGTCTTTAATGCCGTTGATGGTTTGCACCATGCAGCTATTGACAAGGACCAAATAGTTTCTTTGCAAATGATTGATGTTACAGCTGTTCATAAACAACAAGACTATACTTTTTTGAATACAGGTTCGCCGCATCACGTTCAGCTGGTTAGCGATCTTGAAAATTATAATGTTAAAGAAAATGGCGCAGCCATTCGATACGGAGCTTTATACGGAACAGCGGGTAGCAACATTAATTTTGTAAAACAAATTGACGAAAGTAGCTTTGCTTTGCGAACCTATGAGAGAGGAGTTGAAGATGAAACTTTAGCTTGCGGTACCGGAGCAACAGCCGTAGCGATTGCCATGAATGCCACAGGAGCAACAAAGCAAACCGCTATTGACATTGCTGTTGAAGGTGGTAAGTTGCGTGTTTCGTTTACCAAAGAGGGCGACCACTACACAAATGTGTTTTTAATTGGACCCGCGACATTTGTTTTTGAAGGAACAATTACAATTTAATTCAAGTACGAAACCCGATCATGATAACCTTAAAAGGAGATTCTATTTACCTTCGAGCTTTAGAGCCTAACGACTTGGAGTTTGTGTATGCTATGGAAAACGACCAAAGTATTTGGGAGGTTAGTAATACAAATACACCCTACAGTCGGTTTTTAGTAAAACAATATTTAGAGAATGCTCAGCAAGATATTTACGAGGCTAAGCAACTGCGGCTAGCTATTTGCCAAGACGAGGATTTTCCGGCCGTGGGTTTAATTGATTTGTTTGACTTTGACCCTAAGAACAATCGAGCAGGTATAGGTATTGTCATTCAGGCTGTTGAAAACAGAAATAAAAGTGTAGGCACCAAGGCAGTGGAACTTTTAATTCGGTACGCTTTCCATCATTTAAACCTACATCAATTATATGCTAATATTAGTGTAGAAAACGCAGCAAGCATCGCGCTTTTTACTAAATTTGGTTTTCAATGTATTGGAGTAAAAAAAGATTGGAATCTCATTAATGGTGCTTATCATGATGAAGCAATCTATCAATTAATAAAGCAACAATTTTAAAATATACGTTTTGAGTACAAAAAAAATAATTTCGATCACAGCACTTGTATTGATCACAGGATTAATAGTATATGGTTTCGTGTTGATTAACCAAATTTTTTCAGACAATACTAAGTTTGCCGAAAAAGAGGTTTTTGTTTTCGTTCCTACGGAAGCAAATTATAATGAAGTTTTATCACTAGTTAGCCCGTATGTGGTAAATATGGATCGGTTTGAAATGGTAGCGGGTAAGATGAACTATCCTTCTAATGTCAAATCTGGTCGATTTTTATTGACTAAAGGAATGAATAGTTATGAGCTGGTAAAAGCAATGCGATCTAATGTTCCGGTTAAACTAGCTTTTAACAACCAAGAGCGCATTGAGAATTTAGCCGGTAGGGTAGGATCTCAAATCGAGGCTGATAGTTTGTCTCTTTTGAATTCGTTCAAAGATTCTATCTTTTTGAAAGAAAATGGTTTTAATGAAGATAATGTTATGGCGATGTTTATTCCCAATACGTATGAAACCTATTGGAATACTTCGGCAGAGAAGTTCCGTGATAAAATGATTAAGGAGTATCGCAACTTTTGGACAGCAGATCGCGAGGCAAAAGCTAAAGCGCAAGGATTATCACCAATTGAAGCTACAATTCTAGCCTCAATAGTGCATAAGGAATCTGTGAAAAAAGACGAAAGACCAAGAATAGCAGGGGTTTATTTGAATAGGTTGCGATTAGGAATGCCTTTGCAAGCGGATCCAACAGTTATTTTTGCTATTAAAAAGAAAGACAACGATTTCAATCAAGTTATTAAAAGAGTCTTTTTCAAAGATTTGACGATGTCATCTCCTTACAATACTTATATGAACACAGGATTGCCACCAGGTCCTATAGCCATGCCTGACATCACCGCTCTTGAGGCAGTACTTAGTCCTGAAAAGAATGACTTTATTTACTTTTGCGCAAGCGTGGACCGTTTTGGGTATCATGAATTTGCTGCAACTTTGCCAGAGCATAACCTAACTGCTAAAAAATATTCAGATTGGATTAATGCGCAAGGCGTAAAAAGATAGGTTTGATTTTCCACAAACGATTTTGCTTCTGTTTATCATTCTTTTTTTTGCTGAGCATTGGGTACGCACAAAATAGTTTAGATCGATTTTTAACACCTTCGGATACTTTAAATCCAAAGCGAAAAAAGACAGTCTTTATTTCAGAAGCTGCATTGGGAGGGCTTACTTTAGTTGGTTTAAACCAATTGTGGTATGCTGATTATCCTCGTTCTAATTTTCATTTTATCAATGATAATAGTGAATGGTTGCAAATGGATAAGGTAGGTCACTTTTATTCGACCTATCATTTAGGACGACTTGGATCCGAAATGTTGCAGTGGAGCGGTGCCACTAAAAAACAGCAATTAGTATACGGTGCAAGTCTTGGGCTCGCTTTTTTGACTGTAGTGGAGGTTTTTGATGGTTTTTCAACAGAATGGGGTGCTTCGCCAGGAGACCTAATCGCCAATTTATCCGGTTCAGCTTTGTATGTTGGACAAGAATTAGTATGGAAAGAGCAACGAATTACTCCAAAATTCTCTTTTCATTCAACAAAATACGCTGCTTTAAGACCCAACGTTTTGGGAAGTTCGCTTTCAGAGAAAATAATCAAAGATTACAATGGTCAAACGTATTGGTTGTCGGTTAATTTGTATTCCTTTTTTAAAGACTCTAAAATTCCAATATGGCTTAATGTTGCTGTTGGATATGGAGCGGATGGAATGGTAAGTGGAAATAGCGAAAATACTACAATAGCATCCATTGGGTCGATAGAAAGAACGAGGCAGTTTTACTTAAGTTTAGACGTTGACCTGACGAAAATCGAAACAAAATCACATTTTTTAAAGACATTTTTCTCTGTTTTTAATAGCCTGAAAATTCCCGCACCCACTTTGGAATACACTCCTAGAGAGTCGTTTAAAGGCCATTTGATCTATTTTTAGATAAGTTTAACATGTTGGTTTTCAGCTTTATAAAATTTATTGTATCTTTGCACGCAGAAATTTCATAACGGGACAGCGTTTTGAAGAAAAACAATTTATGGTAAAGAAGTGGTATTTTTATGCGAGTTTAACTGTTATTATAGCCTTTTTAAGTTCTGGTTTTAAACCGCTTAAAGTAGAGTCTAATGAATGGTTTCTAATAAAAAACACAGACGGAATTCAATACTTATATCCGTCTCAAAAAAAGGAAAGTTATACTGATACAAACATTCCTTTTACAGGTAATTTCTTTGTAGGTTTTAAACAAGCTCTTGGTTTCAAAGAGTCGAAAAACAAATACAAAAAAATTAATTCTCTAGGTTATCTAGGGAAATATCAGTTTGGAACGGATGCTTTAAAAGCAGTAGGAATTCACAACCCCGAATTATTCCTCCGTAGCCCTAAGATGCAAGAAAAAGCTTTTGTTGCTCTTTTATCTAAAAACAAAGCCTTACTCCAAGATGTTATTGAAAAATACGATGGAAAAGTAGTCAATGGTATTTTGATTACTGAATCTGGTATTTTAGCAGCGGCCCATTTGGGTGGAGCAGGATCTGTAAAAAGGTATTTTAGAAACAACGGTAAAAAGTTTATTAAAGACGCCTACGGTACTTCGATTAGAAGTTACTTAAAAGCGTTTGGAGGTTATGATACCTCTTTAATTGAAGCTAATGTAAATGCAGTAGCGTCCAATTAAAAAAACATTCACTACATAAAAAAAGGGATACTTTTCATTGAAAAGTATCCCTTTTTGTTTAGCGAGAGTAAGCTTATTCTTCTAATAATATTTCAAGAATTTTGATTGCGGCTTCACTAATTTTGGTTCCTGGGCCAAACACTGCTACAGCACCATTATCGAATAAATACTGATAATCTTGGGCGGGAATTACACCTCCTACAACGACCATAATATCTTCGCGACCATGTTTTTTTAATTCTTCGATTACTTGAGGAACTAATGTTTTATGTCCGGCTGCTAGTGAGGATACGCCTAAAATATGTACATCATTTTCTACGGCTTGTTTTGCTGCTTCGGCAGGAGTTTGAAAAAGCGGACCTATATCCACATCAAAACCAACATCGGCATAACCAGTCGCAACTACTTTGGCACCGCGGTCATGACCGTCTTGTCCCATTTTAGCAATCATGATACGAGGACGTCGCCCTTCTTGTTTTGCAAATTTATCGGCTAAAACTTTTGCTTCTTCAAAGCTTTTGTCGTCTTTAATTTCTTTACTATACACGCCGCTAAAAGATTTAATTTGTGCTTTGTACCTACCAAAAACCGTTTCTAGTGCATCGCTAATTTCTCCTAAGGTTGTTCTATAGCGCGCTGCTTCTACTGCAAGTTCTAATAAATTTCCTTCTCCAGTTTGCGCACATAGGATTAATTTATCGAGAGCTACTTTTACTTTTTCAGTATCTCTAGTCGCCTTTATTTGTTCTAGTTGCTCCAATTGTTGCTTGCGCACCATTTGATTATCAACATCTAAAATTTGCAGCGGATCTTCGGTTTCTAAGCGGTATTTGTTTACCCCAACGATAATATCCTGACCGCTATCGATACGCGCTTGTTTTCTAGCTGCTGCTTCCTCGATACGCAGTTTAGGTATTCCAGCTTCAATTGCTTTAGTCATTCCGCCTAGCTCTTCTACCTCTTCAATAAGTTTCCAAGCACTTTGCGCAATTTCGTTAGTTAGACTTTCTACGTAATAACTACCGGCCCAAGGGTCAACTGTTTTGGTTATTTTAGTTTCTTCTTGAAGGAATATTTGCGTATTTCTGGCAATTCGAGCTGAAAAGTCGGTTG
>NZ_JAQWTM010000382.1 GCF_029242675.1 Flavobacterium sp. | reverse complement strand
GGATCATTCTCTGGCCAGTATTCTCCACGGATAGCATTTTTCCATCCAGCTGCTTCAAAAGCAACTTGCCAGTCATCAATTCCTGCTTTGATGTATTTTTTCCATTTGTCAGGAGTTGCTGGGTCAATGTAATAAACAATTGGTTTTGCTGGTTCGATTAGCTCGCCTCTTTTTTGTTTTTCAGCATCTTCCTCATTTTTAGGCTCCAATCTCCAGCGTACGGCAAATACTTCTTTTTCTGATTTTTGAGATTCTTCTTCAAACACATCATATTGGTTTGCGAAAAATCCAACACGAGGATCAAAAGTTCTCTTGCGCATTGGCACTTTAGGCAAAGCGATCATCGATGTATTCAATTCTACTGTCAAAACACCTGAATCTAATGCCGAAGGTAAGTTGGTACCAATTCTTGGCGCCGGACTTAACGAAATTAAATTAGGAGTTGTTGCATACGTTTTTACCGTTTTTATTTCCGTGTTAATTGGGAAACTGCTCACTTTTTGAACAAAAGAGCGGTCTTTTTGAAATGCTTGGATGCTTAAAGACTGTTTTTTCATTGGATCCAATGAAAAAGTTTGAACATCTCCTTCAAAAGTTGGTGTCATGTCAAAGACATACGCAGTTTCTTTTTTGCCACCGTCTTCTTTTTTAATAGCTAATATATCATAGCTACCAATAATTGGATCAGTAGAAGAATTCTTAACCGCTTGTGCCATTGGTTTTCCTTCGTCAGGAGACATGATCACATAGGTTACTGAACGCAATAAAATGGTATTATTTAGCCCTTTTTCAAACTTGATTACTTGTCGGTTTACCTCTTCACCACCAAAAATTCCTCCACCAGCAGGTGTTTTGGAGAAACGGGTAATAGTCATGATTTCAGTATCAATTAGGGCAGCTGGGATTTCAAAAAGGTATTTGTTATCCACTTTATGAACATCAATTAATCCTTTTTGCGTTGCCGCTGTCGAGTCAATTACCTTTCCATAAGGTTTAGGTCCTTTTTTTTCTTCTTTTTTAGGTGCTACTGCAGCAGTAGAAGGCTCTTTTTTCTTTTTTCTTTGAGCAAAAGTTTCCGTTGTATTACAAGTACAGAGTGCAAGTGCAGCTAGTATTGTAATTTTAAATTTTACCATATTGGTTAAAAGGTTAGGGGTTAGTATTATAGTTTTAGCATGTTATGCTTCGTTTTGCTGTAAATTTAAATATTATATTTAGAAATATCAACAGATACTTAGCAAGTATGCAAGAATCTATGTGTTGTTGTAAAATGTTTTTGTTACTATTATTTTCTGTTTTTTTTCTACAGTTAATTTGCGATTTCCATTATGTTTCTAATGCTGCTAATTGTAACGGAAGAAAAGCGAAGTAAAGCCTCCTAAATTGCAAACAACTCCTTAATTTTAAAGTTTAATTTGGGAATTAATGCCAAAACTATTTTGTATTATTACTAAACATATTAGGGACATGAGAAAAATCAAATATAAAAAAGGTCGTAAAACCACGCCCAATCATTTAGAATACACCGGAAGTCATAAACAGTGGCAGTCTCACATGCAATTATTTGTGTACAATGATACTGAATTTGCAGAATATCAAGAGATTGCACCAAATGACTTTAAAAAATGTATAGATGGCACCCAAACTAATTGGCTAAATATTCACGGCTTAAACGATATTCCGGTAATTGAAGCTATTGGAGCCTTTTTTCAGATCGATAATTTTTTACTCTCCGATATCTTAAATACGACTCGAAGAACAAAACTCGAGGAGTCAGCAAACAGTCTTTTTTTTAACATCAAGTCGATATTGCCAGCAGAAAACTCAGATAATATAAGTATCGAGCAAATTAGTTTTTTAATTAAAGACGGCGTTTTGATTTCGTTTCAAGAAAAGAAGAGTGACTTTTTTACCCATATCAGGGAACGCATTCGAACGCATACTGGAATCATCAGAACTAAAAAAGCTGATTTTTTACTATACTTTTTGTTAGACGCCATAATTGAGAACTTTTTTATTACCATTGAAAACGAGGAAGACAAAGTAGAGGAATTGATAATTTTATCGAAAGTAAGTACAGACCCTAATATTTTAATCCGCATTGAAAAACACCGTGATAATTTCAGTTTCTTAAAACGTTCTATAATTCCGCTTCGTGATTCGCTTTATGGCATCAAATCCCTACGCGAAGATGACTTATGTAATGTGATTGAAAACGAAACCTACGTTTATTTTTCTCGTTTGCATCAAAAATGTTTGGAACTCTTGGAACAAATAGAAAGCGATATGGGAATGCTCGAAAGCGCTTCTAATTTCTTTTTTTCGTCGCAGTCTCATAAAATGAATGAGATCATGAAGACACTAACAATCGTTTCGGCTATATTTATTCCTTTGACGTTCATTGCAGGAATCTATGGGATGAATTTTCAACATATGCCAGAACTAAGTTACCATAACGGTTATTATACAGTCATTGTTATCATGTTTTTAATAGTCATTGGAATGATAATTTATTTTAAAAAGAGAAGGTGGTTTTAGTTTATACTTAATTGAAAATTATATTGTTTGAATAAATGTAAGCGAACCAATCATAGAAAAAGAATGGCACTTATTACTCACTGATTTTAAGAAAATAAAAATATAGAAATGAATAAAGCAGTTTATATAGCAACAAGTGAACATAATAGTGGTAAATCCATAATCACATTAGGACTAATGAGTATTTTAATTGGTAAAACAGCTAAAGTGGGTTATTTTAGACCGATAATAGAAGATTTTGATGACGGCAAAATTGATAATCATATCGAAACGGTTATTTCTCATTTTGGCTTAGACATCGCTTTTGAAGATGCCTATGCTATTACTAAAAGCAAATTAATCAAAAAGAAAAATAAAGGTAAGATTGGCGAAGTACTCGATCTTATTATCGAAAAATATAAGAAATTAGAAGAACAATTTGATTTTGTATTAGTCGAAGGAACCAGTTTTAGCGGTGAAGGTACCGTTATCGAACTCGATATGAATGTATTGATTGCTAAAAATTTAGGTATACCTACTATCATTGTTGGCTCGGGTGTAGGTAAAACACTCGAAGAACTTATTGATAGTTTGTATTTAGCCTACGACTCTTTTAAAGTTAAGGAGGTTGAAGTGCTGGCAGTAATTGCAAATAAAGTCCAATCAGAAAACATTAAATTAGTAACAAATGGATTAAAAGGAAGTTTACCAAAAGAGGTTTTAGTTAATGCAATTCCTATAATATCAAGTCTAAATCACCCTACGATCAAAGAAATAGTAGACGAGCTAGATGCTAAAGTACTTTTTGGTTGTGCATTCTTAAATAATGAAATAGGTAATTTTAGTGTTGGAGCTATGCAGTTGCGTAATTACTTGTTGCATTTAAAAGAAAATGCTTTGGTAATAACTCCCGGAGATCGAGCAGACATTATTTTAGGAGCTTTGCAAGCCAACGAATCGGCAAATTATCCCTCAATAGCAGGAATAGTGCTAACAGGAAATATAGTTCCAGAGGAAAGTATTTTAAAATTGATTGAAGGACTAACTAGCATCGTACCTATTATCTCAGTTGAAGCCGGAACGTATCGTATTACGAATAGTATCGGGAATATAAAGTCCAAGATCTACGCAGACAATACGGTGAAAATTGAAACTTCTATTAACACCTTTGAAAAATATGTTGATGTCGATGATTTATCTGCAAAGTTAAGTGCCTTTGAGGTCGAAGGGATGACTCCTAAAATGTTTCAGTACAACCTTGTAAAAAGAGCGCGTAAACACAGGAAACATATTGTTTTACCTGAAGGCAACGATGAACGAATCATAATCGCTGCCTCTAGATTACTCACAATGGATGTTGTTGATATAACTATTATTGGCGATAAGAAGCAAATAGAAACAAAGGTCGCCGAGTTAGGATTGGCATTCGACTTTTCGAAAGTAGCCATTGTTAACCCTAGAGAATCGGAGCACTATGATGATTATGCTGATACTTATTACCAGCTTCGCAAAAATAAGAATGTTAGTATTACCATGGCTAGAGATTTGATGGAAGACGTTTCATATTTCGGAACCATGATGGTGTATAAAGGTGATGCTGACGGAATGGTTTCGGGAGCAGCACATACTACCCAACATACGATTTTACCAGCTTTACAATTTATTAAAACCAAACCAGATGCAGGAATTGTATCTTCTATATTTTTCATGTGTTTAGAGGATAGAGTATCGGTTTTTGGAGACTGTGCAATTAATCCCAATCCTACTGCAGAGCAATTAGCTGAAATAGCAATATCCTCAGCTGATTCCAGTATGGCTTTTGGTATAGAACCAAAGATAGCAATGTTATCCTACTCTTCAGGTACATCAGGAAAAGGGGATGAAGTTGATAAAGTAAGACAAGCCACTCAAATTGTTCGAGAAAAGCGACCTGATTTAAAAATTGAAGGTCCAATTCAATATGATGCAGCTGTAGATATGACAATTGGAAAAAGTAAAATGCCTAATTCAGAAGTTGCAGGACAAGCAAGTGTACTTATTTTTCCCGATTTAAATACGGGTAATAATACCTATAAAGCGGTTCAAAGAGAAACAGGCGCTTTAGCAATAGGCCCTATGCTACAAGGTTTAAATAAGCCCGTAAATGATTTAAGTCGTGGTTGTACAGTGGATGATATTATCAATACTGTGGTAATTACAGCTATTCAAGCGCAAGGCTTATAATGGGATTTCAAATTTATAAAAATAGTATCTAATCGCTCATGATATACAATCGCGAGCTCAATTTCTCATATTTCAATGAAAATACTTGTTCTCAATTCAGGAAGTTCCTCTATAAAATACCAATTGATAGAAATGCCATCGCAGGAAGTAATTTGTAATGGAATGATTGATAGGATAGGGTTGGAGAGCTCTAATCTGACTTATACTACTAATACAACTAAAGTAGAAGAAAATATTCCCATACTCACCCATAAAGTAGGTGTGCTTAAAATTGCAGATTTGTTGATGAATGAAAACACGGGTGTCATTAAAAACACAGAAGAAATAGATGCCGTGGGGCATCGCGTGGTGCATGGTGGCACTTTTTTTTCGGATACTGTTTTAATTGATGAGGTAGTAAAAGAAAAAATAAAAGAACTTTTTGCACTAGCGCCTCTGCACAACCCAGCAAATTTAGAAGGAATTGAAATTGCCGAGCAAGTATTTAAGCAAGCCAAACAGGTTGCTATTTTCGATACTGCTTTTCATCAAACTATTCCAGAAGTAGCGAATAAATTTTCAATTCCCAATACTTTTTATACCGAGCATAAAATACGTATGTACGGTTTCCATGGAACAAGCCACAAATATGTTTCGGAGCAAGCAATAGACTATTTAAAACAAAGTTCTAAATTAATAAGTATTCATTTAGGAAATGGTTGCAGTGTTACGGCTATAAAAGACGGTAAAAGTATCGATCATTCAATGGGATTTTCTCCTTCAAATGGACTAATTATGGGTACCAGAAGCGGTGATATCGACCATTCTTTAATTTTCTATTTGATTAATGCCCTGGGTTATAGTAGTACAGCAGTCAATGATATCTTGTTAAAGAAAAGCGGAATGCTTGGATTAACAGGATTTAGTGATTTAAGAGATATAGAATCCGAGGCCGAAAAAGGTAACGTAGACTGTCAACTCGCACTAGCGATGAATGCCTACCGAATCAAGAAATTTATTGGTTCGTATACAGCGGTAATGAATGGTCTTGATGCTATTATCTTTACCGCAGGAATAGGAGAAAACTCCTCCTTTATCCGAAAATTAGTTTGTACCGATATGGACTATTATGGTTTGTATTTAGATGACGCTAAAAATGAAATACGATCTAAAGAGCTGAGAGAAATAAATAGCGAAAATGCAACTACTAAAATATTGGTCATCCCAACAAATGAAGAAATGGAAATTGCAATTCAGGTGCAACATTTTTTTAATAATGATGCTTTATAATGTGATTTTTGATTGTAAGTGGAGCTTCAAAGTTAACGAGTACGGCCAATAAAAGTAGTTAGTAGTACCATTAAGTATATATTTAAATTAGTAAAAACCAGTCTGCGCTAAACCAGACTGGTTTTTCTTTTTAACATTGGATTAATAATAAATTACTACTTTTTTGTAAATAAAAAATATTTAATAAAAAATAGTTTATTGATAAAAAAGATGAAGAATAATTAAAATTGTCGCTATATATTCGCGGAATTAACTAAATAAAACTTAATTTTTAACCAATGAAGAAACAATTACTTTTATTCATTTTTGCTCTTTTCGCTTGTATAGCGTGGTCTCAGGGCAACAATGCTAAGGATTTTTCTGTCTCCATTAATGGAAATAGAATTGCTACGACAGCTAATTTTAAGCAACAATTTGAAGTGCTTAAAAAAAATGCTAGTAAGCAGAGTAAAACAACAGAATACA
>NZ_JAQWTM010000367.1 GCF_029242675.1 Flavobacterium sp. | reverse complement strand
CAAAAATTAGCTTCGTAAATGTCACCACGTTGAATTCGTTCCAATAAATTACCCACTTTTTCAATGTACTTAATTGGGGTGATTCGCTGCTTGATTTCAAATGTTTTCTCTTGAATATCCTCATGCAAAATTTGGGACACTATCTCTTCAAAATCAGCTTCTAACTCATCATCACACATGCCTAAATATTGAATTTCGACCGCATCTCCATTAATTAAAAATAGTTTTTTAGGTTGAAAAAAGAATAAATCAGGAAAATGTAAGCCGTCAAAATTAGCAGATGTTAATGGTTCCAAATCATTTTTAAGATCATAGGATAAATAACCAAAAAGCCAATCTTTAGTAGTTTGCTGGTATTGTGCTAAATCGTCAAATGCATTATAAAAATCAGTTTTTAAGGAGGTAAATGCATCTACCGCTAACACGCAATCATAACTAGAATAGCGATGATCGTACTCATTACTATCTAAATAAACGAGCTCGCGAAATTGTTGCGACCAAGTTAACAGCTGTTTTTTAAACAATTTAGGGTCTGAAATAGGCTTACTAACGGATACTCTCAAGGTGATAATTTGCTTTAAAACTCAAAATTACGATAAAAAAAATCCTTTAATATGACATAATCTTAAAAATCAGTTCTTTTTTTTCGTAAATTTACTAGAAGACACTGAAAGTAAAATACTTATAATTTTGAATTCAACTTGTTTTTATACTTTAGAGGGCAACGGTAATACGATGATGAAAGAGAATTAAAGCGCGCCCTAGACTTGCAGCAATTTTACTCATGTAACCAATAAAACCTATATATTATGAAAATTGCAACGATTATTATTCGAATTATGCTAGGTCTATTATTTTTATACACTTCAATTAGCTATTTTTTTCACCTAACACCCGAGCCAGCATCAACCGGCGAATTTAAAGCATTTCAAGTAGGATTAGTTGCTTCTATGTATTTGTTGCCACTCGCAAAGGCTGTAGAATTACTGTGCGGACTCTCTTTTCTTACCGGCAAATACATGACATTAGCTAATATTATGATCTTTCCTGTAACCTTAAACATCTTATTAATCAACTATTTTTTGACTCCTGAAAACTTGCCTATTGCTATTTTTGTTTTCGTTGGAAATATCTTTTTGATTTTCACCCATTGGGATAATTACAAAAGTTTATTTCGAGCTGATTAATAGCTCTAAAACAAAAAAGCCCGTCTTGTTCACACAAGACGGGCTTACTTTAAAAACTATTTTTATTAAACGTGCAATGCTCTATTATCAGTAGCTGCTAATGCTGCTTCTTTGATTGCTTCCGCAAAAGTAGGGTGTGCGTGTGACATTCTTGAAATATCTTCAGCAGATGCTTTGAATTCCATTGCAACCACTGCTTCAGCGATTAAATCAGCCGTTCTAGCTCCAATCATGTGAACTCCTAATACCTCATCAGTAGTAGCGTCAGCTAAGATTTTTACGAATCCGTCTAAATCAGCACTTGCTCTCGCACGACCTAATGCCTTGAAAGGAAAACTTCCTGATTTGTATGCAATTCCCGCTTCTTTTAATTGCTCTTCAGTTTGACCTACAGCAGCTACTTCTGGCCAAGTGTAAACAACACCAGGAATCAAGTTGTAATCGATATGTGGTTTTTGACCAGCAATTAATTCCGCAACCATCGTTCCTTCTTCTTCCGCTTTGTGAGCTAACATGGCTCCACGAACCACATCACCAATTGCATAGATATTAGGCACATTAGTTTGTAAATGATCGTTTACTTCTACTTGTCCTCTATCCGAAATTTTCACTCCAGCTTTATCCGCATTCAATCCATCAGTGTACGGACGACGACCTACTGAAACTAATGCGTAATCACCTTCAAGAGTGATGATTTCTCCTTTTGCATTTTCGGCTTGAACAGTTACGGCATCGCCAGCTCTTTCTACCGATTTTACTTTATGAGAAACATAGAATTTCATTCCTTGTTTCTTTAATACTTTTGTCAATTCTTTAGACAATGAACTATCCATTCCTGGAATGATTCGGTCCATATATTCAACAACTGACACTTGTGCTCCTAGACGTAAATACACTTGACCTAACTCGATACCAATAACTCCACCACCAATAATTACTAAATGTTTAGGAACTTCTGGTAATTTTAATACTTCAGTCGAAGTTATAATTCTTTCTTTATCGATTGTGATAAAAGGTAAATTAGAAGGTTTAGAGCCTGTAGCAATAATAATGTTTTTTGCTTCAACAGTTTCTGATGTTCCATCCGCTTTTGCAACTGCAACATGAGTTGCATCTACAAAAGAGCCTAATCCTTCAAGTACTGTAATATTATTTTTGTCCATTAAATATTTCACTCCACCTGAAGTTTGGTCAACGACTGCTTGCTTGCGAGCCACCATTTTTGCCAAGTTTACTTTTACTTCACCGGTAAGTTCAATTCCGTGATCTTCGAAATGCTTGATTTCAGCATAATGATGAGAAGAAGCTAACATGGCTTTAGAAGGAATACATCCTACGTTAAGACAAGTACCTCCAAGAGTTGAATATTTTTCGATAATGGCGGTTTTGAAACCCAGTTGTGCACAACGAATCGCTGATACATATCCTCCAGGTCCAGAACCTATAATGACTACGTCAAATGAATTCATAGTATATTGTTTTATATATTATTTTAATAAAAAGTGCTACAAAATTAAGGAATTAAGTTTTGTTTGAAGATCTAAAAACCAGATTTTTTGTGAAGTAATTGCATTCTAATTTGTCCAAAAGCGATTTTTACACTAGAAAGCACTACAACGCTATAGTTGTTGTGTTTTTTACTTCACTAATCATAAAGGTACTTTGTGTACTCCCAATATGTTTGAGCGTAGTCAATTTAGTCACTAAAAACTCCCGATACGCTTCCATATCCTTCACTACAATTTTCAAGATGTAATCGTAATCACCACTTACATGATGGCACTCCAGCACTTCGTTGAGTTTCACTACTTCGCTTTCAAAATGAGTGAGGAATTCATGCGAATGCTGAATTAACTTTAAGTGACAAAAAACGACAAATCCTTTCTCGACTTTTGATTTATCGAGTACTACCACATATTTATCAATGATTCCTTCGCGCTCTAACTTTTTGATACGCTCATAAACAGCAGTAACAGACAGATTGAGTTTTAAGGACAATTCTTTATTGGTTCTTTTACTATCAGTTTGCAATAAAAGAAGTAGTTTTTTATCGACAGCATCTAGATTCATAGTACGGTTTTTACAGTTTGAAATAAAATCTACTAATTTTAATTTATTGATCCAAAAACCAAAAATTAAAAA
>NZ_JAQWTM010000358.1 GCF_029242675.1 Flavobacterium sp. | reverse complement strand
AAATGAATTTTATCCGAAAGAGATTATGCTAGAAAAGTAGTTTTAAAAGACAAAGCTTCAAAAGACACCTTTGTTCATGAAATTATGGATACCGACTTAGTTACGATTTCTCCATCTGATAAAATAGATGATTGTATGGCTTTGATGAGCACCAAAAAAATCAGGCATTTGCCAGTTGTTGACAATCAAAAGGTCGTTGGTATAATTTCAATGGGTGATGTTGTAAATGCAATTATTGAGATTCAAAAAACAACCATTGAACATCTTGATTCCTATATTTCACAGTAAATAAGTAGTTCATAATCAAACTTATAAATAGCTGCAAATTCTTGTGGCTTTTTTTATGTAACAAAAGAAAAAGGCTTTTTTTACAAAAGACCATTTTAAAAGACTGTTTTTACGTCTAGACTTATATCTTTGTGAGCTAGAATAAAATCATGCAAAATGAATAAAGATAGCAAAAGAAGAGAAGCATTATTATATCATGCTAAACCTACACCAGGAAAGATTCAAGTTGTGCCTACTAAGAAATATGCAACTCAAAGAGATTTATCCTTGGCTTATTCTCCTGGAGTTGCTGAGCCTTGCTTGGAAATCGCTAAAGATGTAAATAATGTATACAAATATACCGCCAAGGGAAATCTTGTAGCGGTAATAACAAATGGTACTGCCGTTTTAGGATTGGGTGATATAGGACCTGAGGCTTCAAAACCAGTAATGGAAGGAAAAGGTTTATTGTTCAAAATATTTGCAGATATTGATGTTTTTGATATCGAAATAGGAACAAAAGACATTGAAGAATTTATACAAACAGTAAAAAATATAGCACCAACCTTTGGTGGAATAAATTTAGAAGATATCAAAGCGCCTGAGTCATTTGAAATTGAGCGTAGGTTAGTGGAGGAATTGAATATTCCAGTCATGCATGACGATCAGCATGGTACGGCAATTATCTCCTCAGCAGCACTTTTAAATGCGCTTGAATTGGCAGGGAAAGAAGTGGCTGATACAAAGCTAGTAGTGTCCGGAGCGGGATCTGCTGCCTTGGCATGTGCTAATTTGTACGTACTTTTAGGAATCAATCCTGATAATATCATCATGTTTGATAAGGATGGTGTCCTGTCTTCTGAAAGAACTGATTTGTCCCCTTTGCAACAGAGATATTCTAAAGGTAGAGCAGGAATTACTTTAAAAGAGGCTTTAAAAGGAGCGGATGTTTTCTTAGGACTATCTGCTGGGAATATTTTAACCCCTGATATGTTATTGGGAATGGCTAACGACCCTATCGTTTTCGCTATGGCCAATCCTGATCCGGAAATCGAGTACAACCTTGCTATCGCCACAAGAAGTGACCTTATAATGGCAACGGGAAGATCTGACTATCCTAATCAAGTAAACAATGTTTTAGGTTTTCCTTACATATTTAGAGGTGCGTTAGATGTTCGAGCTACTAAGATTAATGAGGCAATGAAAATGGCTGCTGTCAAAGCATTGGCTTTATTGGCAAAAGAATCGGTTCCTGAGCAGGTTAATATTGCTTACGGAGAAACTAAACTGAATTTTGGTAGAGATTATATTATTCCAAAACCATTTGACCCAAGATTAATTAGTATCGTTGCTCCTGCTGTGGCAAAAGCAGCTATGGAATCCGGAGTTGCTTTAAATCCTATCACTGATTGGGATAAGTACGAAGAAGAACTTTTGGGGCGCCTAGGGAATGACAATAAAATGGTTCGCTTGATTACCAATAGAGCTAAAATCGAACCTAAAAGAATAGTTTTTGCAGAAGCAGATCACTTAGATGTGTTGAAAGCAGCACAAATTGCATTTGAAGATGGAATTTGTCACCCTATTTTATTAGGAAATAAAGAAATCATCTTAGAACTAAAAGAAGAACTTGGTTTTTATGCCGATCTTGAAATTATAGATCCTAAGATAAAAGAAGAAGATGTAAGACGAAATAAGTTTGCCACGATTTACTGGGAATCTAGAAAGCGAAAAGGAATCTCGTTATATGATGCCCAAAAATTAATGAGGGAACGTAACTATTTTGCTGCGATGATGGTAAACGAGGGTGATGCAGATGGACTGGTTACAGGGCATTCTAGAAGTTACTCCTCTGTGGTAAAACCAATGTTGCAACTTATAGATAAAGCTGGTGGGGCATCGATTATCGCAACCACTAACATGATGATGACTTCTCGTGGTCCAATGTTTTTGTCAGATACTGCAATAAACATTGATCCCTCTGCGGATGACTTGGCAAAAATAGCTGTTATGACG
>NZ_JAQWTM010000353.1 GCF_029242675.1 Flavobacterium sp. | reverse complement strand
CTCCACTCTCGTTATATCGAATCAAAGACTTGATTTAGCTAAAAATCGCTTTTCGATTGGTAAGGCGTCGAAACTAGAAGTATTAAACGCCCAAGTTGATTTGAATACGGACAAAGTAAATTTATTGCGTCAACAGGAGTTGTATACCAATACTAAAACGGCTTTAAATGAAATTTTGGCAAGAGATGCAACAACGCCTTTTACGGTTGCAAACGACCTTATTATTGATAATCAACTGAATTTATCGGACTTAATGAATTTAGCCGAGCAGCAAAATCCGTTGCTGCAAGCACAAATAATCAATAAGCGAGTAGCTGAATTACAACTAAAGCAAGTAAAAGCAGGTCGGTATCCAACAATTAGAGTAAGTACAGGGTACAACTTTGGCCAAAGCCAATCCAGCTTAGGCTTTATAACACAGTCGACTTCGAGGGGTTTGAACTACGGCTTCAATGCTTCTTTAAACTTATTTGACGGTTTAGCACAAAATAGAAACGAAAAAATTGCAGCCATTCAAATAGAAACTGCAACAGCCCAAATTGAGCAACAAAGCATGCAATTGAAAACGCAATTAACAACTGCATACCAAACCTATTTAACTAATTTACAACTAATTGAATTGGAAGAAAAAAATGAGGCGATTGCAAAGCAAAATTTGGACATTACTTTGGATAAATTCCGAATTGGAACCATCACTACTTTGGAATTTAGAACAGCTCAACTGAACTATGTAACTGCTACCGTTAGATTTACCAATGCTCAATATCAAGCTAAGCTATCAGAGATTGCATTACGAGAAATTGCAGGTAACTTGACTTTCTAACACTATTGTAGATTGTAACAATTAGTATAAACTCTCGTTTTAAATTACTTTATCTAATTTAAAACGAGAGTTTTTATTATCTATACTAGCATAATAAATATAAATTTGCAGAAACCATCGTTACTATGATATCATACAACCCTAAAGATTGGATTACTTTTATATTTCGGTTCCACAAAGCTGATACTTTTCGGAAATTACTACCACTAATGCTACTAATTGGAATCTATTCTGGTTTAGTAGCTTATCTTGAAATCGAATATTGGGACTTGCCAGATGACAGTCACGTCAAAAATATATCAATGATGCATGGCATGCTAGGCTTTGTTATATCATTATTACTAGTTTTCAGAACCAATACCGCATACGACCGTTGGTGGGAAGGACGAAAATTATGGGGTTCATTAGTAAATAATAGCCGTAACCTAGCATTAAAGCTGCATGCTATTTTAAAAGAAGAAAAAGATTTAGCCTTTTTTAGAAAAATGATTCCTAGCTATGCTTCTATTTTAAATAAACATTTAAAGGACGAAGAAACCGGAAAGCAATTATCCGAAGAAATTACAATTGCCATTAATCATCATACCCATCGTCCCAATCAAGTTGCCAAAATGATGTTTTTGAAAATTAATGATTTGTATGAAAGTAAAAAAATTACAGGTGACCAATTAATCATTTTGAATAATGAATTACAGTCTTTTACAGATATTTGTGGAGCCTGCGAACGTATAAAAAACACTCCCATTCCCTACTCTTACAGTGTTTTTTTAAAGAAATTTATATTCTTTTATGTGATGACTTTACCTTTTGGCTACGTATTTAATTTAGGATATTATGTGATTCCAGTTGTTGTTTTTATTTTCTATGTACTAGCTAGTTTGGAATTAATTGCCGAAGAAATCGAAGAGCCTTTTGGCCATGATGATAATGATTTACCTACTAGAAAGATAGCTGAAAACATAAAAAGACATGTGGAAGAATTGATTTAGGATAAGAAAATGGATCTCCTTCAAATCCTTCACAAACTCAACATTTCTGCCTAAAAAACAAAAAAAATAGTTTCCTACTACAGTCTGCAATCCTTATATTTGCAACCTTATAAAATTGACAAATGAAAATATCCTATAACTGGTTAAAACAGTTCATCAAAATCGATTGGAATTCCGAAGAAACATCGGCATTATTAACAGATCTAGGTCTTGAAGTTGAAATGGTTGAAAAATACCAATCCGTAAAAGGCGGGCTAGAAGGAATCGTTGTTGGTCACGTTCTTACTTGTGAACAACACCCCGATGCAGATCGATTAAAAGTGACTACAGTTGATTTAGGGACGGGTACTCCTGTACAAATTGTTTGTGGTGCTGCAAATGTGGCAGCAGGACAAAAAGTACCTGTTGCAACCATAGGAACTGTTTTATATGATAAAGAAGGTGTTGCTTTTACGATTAAAAAAGGAAAAATTCGAGGTCAAGAAAGCCACGGAATGATTTGCGCTGAAGATGAATTAGGTCTAGGAGAAAGTCATGATGGGATTATGGTTTTAGACGAGGCTCTTGTTCCTGGAACTTCAGCAGCACAAGTGTTTAAAATCGAAAATGATGAGGTATTCGAAATTGGATTAACTCCCAATCGTGCCGATGCTATGAGTCACCTAGGCACTGCACGTGACCTACGTGCTGGAATGATACAAAGCGGAGTTAATGTAGAACTAATAACGCCGTCCGTTAGTAATTTTAGAGTAGACATGCGTACTTTAAAAATCGATGTCGCTGTAGAGGATACTACTCTTGCGCCACGATATTGTGGCGTAACCATATCGGGAATTACTATAAAGCCTTCACCTAATTGGCTACAAAATAGATTAAAAGCTATTGGATTAAATCCAAAAAACAATATCGTTGATGTTACTAATTATGTTTTACATGAACTAGGACAACCACTACATGCTTTTGATACTGCTAAAATTAGTGGTAAAATCATCGTAAAAACAGTTGCAGCCGGAACTAAATTCACTACACTCGACGATGTAGAACGTACTTTACACGAAGAAGATTTGATGATTTGTGATGAAAAAGGTCCATTATGTATCGCTGGAGTATTTGGAGGAAAAAATTCAGGTGTAAGTGAAAACACGAACTCTATTTTCTTAGAAAGTGCTTATTTTAATCCTGTTAGTGTTCGTAAAACTGCCAAAAGACACCAATTAAATACCGACGCCTCTTTCCGATTTGAAAGAGGAATCGATCCAAGTATTACTGCTTACGCCTTAAAACGCGCAGCATTGCTAATCCAAGAAGTAGCAGGTGGAGAAATCACTTCTGAAATCGTTGATATTTACAACAAGAAAATCGAAGACTTCTCTGTGTTTTTAAACTTTGCTAATGTGGCAAAAATAATAGGACAAGAAATACCAAAAGATACGATCAAGCAAATATTGGTTTCACTTGATATTAAAGTAAATAGTGTTTCTGAGGCTGGTCTTGGATTAACGATACCATCTTATCGTGTAGATGTACAACGAGAAATTGATGTAATTGAAGAAATCCTTAGAGTATATGGATATAACAATATTAGTTTTTCTAAAAAATTAAATGCTACTGTAACGAACTCACCACGAAATGAAGATTATAAACTTCAAAACATCATAGCTACACAATTAAACTCACAAGGTTTTAATGAAATGATGGCTAACTCTTTAACAACTGCTTCTTATGTTCAGCTTTCATCTATGTTAAAAGAAGAGCATAATGTGACAATGTTAAATCCTTTAAGTAATGATTTAGCAACATTACGCCAGTCGTTATTGTTTTCAGGTTTAGAAGCACTGTCCTACAATATAAATCGTAAGAATGCTGATTTAAAGTTTTTTGAATTCGGTAAATCATACCATAAATTACTTTCTGGTTTTGAAGAACGAAAACATCTAACGCTTTTCTTAACAGGAAACAGAAATAGTGAAACTTGGACTACTACTCAAAGGCCATCTGATTTTTTCTTATTTAAAGGTTATGTAGATGCAGTTTTAGCACGATTTGGAATCCAAAAAACACAAAACAGCCCAGCAACATCGGATGTGTTCTCAGAAGGAGTAGCTATCGGAATGGGACATAATGCACTGGTGGAATTTGGAGTTGTAAAAAAATCAATCCTTAAACATTTTGGAATTAAACAAGAAGTATTTTATGCTGATTTCAATTGGGATGCTATTATCAAGTCTATTTCATTAAAAATTAAATTTACTGACATACCCAAATATCCTGAAGTACGACGCGATTTAGCTTTACTAGTTGATCAAAGTGTAAGCTACGATGCAATTTACGCAGTAGCAAGACAAACAGAAAAGTCATTACTAAAAGAAATTAATTTGTTTGATGTTTACGAAGGTAACAACCTTGGCGAAGGAAAAAAATCCTATGCTATTAGCTTTATCATTCAAGACGTTACAAAAACCTTGACTGATGCGCAAATTGATAAATTAATGGGTAAACTTCAAAAGAATTTTGAAACTGAGCTAGGAGCTAGTTTACGCTAAGTTTAAAATTCAAATCGAATAAGTAATGCCAATTCAAAAAATGAATTGGCATTTTTTTTAATCAAAAAATCCCGTCTAGTAAATAGACGGGACTTTCAAACAAAACCAATTGTAAAAAAAACTAACTTTTTGGTAACAATACGGCGTCAACTACATGGATTACACCATTTGATTGATTAACATCTGCGATTGTAACCTGTGACATACCACCTTTTTCATCAGTAATGTATAATTTTTTTCCTTTCATCCAAGCTGTCAATGTTCCACCGCTAACAGTTTTCATCGTTGCTTTTCCTTTTCCTTTTTTAATTGCCATAGCAATATCTGAAGCATTCATTTTTCCAGCTACTACATGATAAGTTAAAATAGTTTGTAACATTTTTTTATTCTCTGGTTTCAATAAAGTGGCAACAGTACCTGCTGGCAATTTATCAAAAGCCGCATTTGTTGGGGCAAAAACGGTGAATGGTCCTTTACTTTGTAAAGTAGCTACCAAGTCAGCAGCAGTTACAGCAGCAACTAATGTTGTGTGGTCTTTAGAATTTACCGCATTTTCAACAATGTTTTTAGTAGGATACATTGCTGCTCCACCAACCATAACTGTTTTTTGTGCAAATGAAGTGGCTCCAAATACTAAAGCGAAAAACGCTACTGATAAAAATTTTCTAGTTTTCATAATTTATTTTTTGTTGTTATACATAGTCATTTACGCAGCAACTATGGATATGGATTTAAAAAATAGAATTTAATTTTAAATAAATCATAAAGCACTATATATCAGACACTTTTACAACTTATTATACTCTATCATTTGTATTAAAATATCAAAACTAATCTCGAAAACAGCAAAAAAAGCGTAAAAAAAATATAACTAAGGCAGAAAAATGGTTAAGTCACAGCCTACTGTATCATTTTTTTAGCTACTTTTAAGATTGAAGCTACAAATAAATTAAGATAGATGATAAATACAACCTCCAAAATTCGATCTAAAAAATTAAATAATAGAGTTGATTTAACCGCTATGGTTAGCGTCTCTTTTTTGTTGATGATCTTTTTTATGGTAGCAGCTGAAATGCGAAAGGCAAATAGTATGCACCTATCATTACCCTACAATGATGAATCTGTTGAAGGATGGGTTTGTAATATGCCTGATGAGAATCGTTCCTACACCATATTAATTGGAGAAAATGATAACGTAGTTTGTTATCAAGGATTAATATACTTTCCAATAGATATTCCAAAGGCATTTAATTTAAAAGAAAATAAACTAACAACAGAAATAGGAATTAAAAATAAAGAAGTACTTACATATTCAGCTAGTAAAGGTAGGCCAGATCGAGGAATGAATGTAATTATTAAACCAAGTGAAAAATCAAATTACGGCAATCTCGTGGCTGTTTTAGATCAAATGCAAATTAATAACATCCAGTCATACGATGTAATCAATACTTTTATTCCAGAGGAACAATTACTTTTAAAAAAACATAAAAACTAGAATAAATTAGAAAATAAAAAAGTGCTTTATCTACTGCCCTTAATAAAAGCAGTAGATAAAGCACTTTTTGAAAATATTAGTTAAATAAAGCTATTGCTCCTACTAAAATAGAAAACAAGAAAATCAAACCATAGATCACTACAAAAACTAACGTCAAAATTCCAATAAATTTATAATGTGATTTTAAATATTCAAAAGAAGAATTAACTAAAGCAGTATCATTAGACTTAAAAGCCTTTTTCATTTTTGAAGAAAACTGATACAGATAGTACACAGGAAAAAAGTAAAATACGGCTATACTTAAATAAATACCTGACATTAGCCCGGTTTCAAGAATACCCATGGAATTCACATTTCGACTCATACTGCCAAGCGCTGAAAAAATCGTACCAATAAACAAAGCAAGTACAATCATAAATCCAATTCCAATAAATCCTAAGATAGACATGAAGTACGCCCATTTGGCTGTTTCTTTAAGAAAACCTTGTGCCTCTTGGCTTAAGTACATTTTTTCATTCTCCTGAAAAGTAGTTTCTTCCATTTTAATTATTTTTAAATATTAATTTCAAATATATAAAATTTATCAGAAATTACAACATAAAAAAAAGCCTCACATCCCTGTGAGGCTTTCCATATTTAGATTATCTGAGAATTATTTTTTCTCTGATTTTTCCATTTTAGCTTTCAATGCAGCCAATACATCGTTACTATCTCCAAGAGTAGCAGCTGGTGCATTAGTGTTTGAAGCTGAAGAAGTATTTTCAGTAGCAGCTTTCACATTTTTCTCTTCTTCTTCACGGAAGATAGCAGTGTGAGAGGCAACAACTCTTTTGAATTCTTTGTTAAATTCGATTACTTTGAAGTCAACTTTGTCGTCAACTTTTAAGAAAGAACCATCTTCTTTTTCAGCAGTTCTTTTAGTGATGATACCTTCAACACCATGCTCTTAAGTAGCAAGAGTTAATCCTGTTGCAGTAATTTCTGTAACAGGTCCTGGCTGAGGTGA
>NZ_JAQWTM010000339.1 GCF_029242675.1 Flavobacterium sp. | reverse complement strand
TGAACTGTATCTAGAGTTAATCCTAAGGAAAGTTCTTTTACTGCATCTTCAAAAAACATACAATCGTCCTGATCGTCATCAGCCAATAGAATTTTAATGTTAACTGACTTCATCATATCAAGTTTATATTTTAGTCAAAAGTATCTAATATAGTGACAAATACCTAACGTTAACCAATGTTTATGTTGATTGCACTTACTTTACTTTCAAAATAGGAATTGATTTGATCGGTTAAAATCGCGCGTAACTTATACTACTGCGGTACTATTAGTACGTTTTTGAACGTTTAATAATTTAAATTACGGAAAATAAAAAAGACCTTAATAGGTATAACAAGATTTGATTTTGACATTATAAGCGCAGCTTTGCTAATTTTTTAAAACTGTTCTATCAGTTGTTACATTCTTTTTTTATGAGAAAAAAACAATCCCTTTTATGGATAAAAGTATATTTAGTGAGAATTTATTTAATCCATTTAGTAATATGCCAACTAAGTGCAATAGGGGAATTGCGAATTGTACAACTGAATACGCTTAGCTGCTTATGTGACATTTTTCGTACGAAATTGTTTTTTTATATCGCGATTAAGTTTTAATGGTAGTCGCTTAAATCTAGATTAAGAATAGTTCCGACTTTATAGAACTCCTCATTTATCTTTGCATTCAGAATTAGTTTTTCGTTAGATACCGGATGGTTAAAGATTAATTGATGTGCGTGAAGCATCATTCCTTTTAGTTCATAGTTCTCTAGCCACAATTTGTTTTGTTTGTTACAGCCATGAGGACGACTTCCTAATATTGGATGGAAAATATGTTTGAAATGTTTGCGTAATTGGTGCATACGTCCCGTTTCAGGAATCGCTTCTACTAGACAATATCTTGAAGTTGGTTTATTATTAAATGCTAAATCAATTTCTGTGGTTTGTAAGCGTTGAAAGTACGTTATTGCATTTTGTTTGATGTCATCATCATTAGTTAAATCATAATCAATGGTCGATTCTGGAAGAGTCCAACCACGTAAAATGGCTAAGTATTTTTTTTCGACTTCCCGTAAAGCAAATCGATCATTCATGATTTTCAGGGTCGACTTGTCTAAGGCAAATAATAAAACTCCCGATGTTTTTCGGTCTAATCGATGAATAGGGTACACATGTTGTCCTCCTATTTGATTGCGTAGCTCTTGTATAGCGTACACTTTTGCATCACGGGCATAAAAAGATTTGTGTACTAATAAACCGCTTGGCTTATTAATAGCAACTATATATTCATCTTGATAAAGAATTTCTAACATCCCACAAAAATACTAGACATTTCCTTTTAATTCAGTTTTAAAGCTTTTAATTTTCAAGCCTTACACAATTGATAATTGATTGCCTCTTTAAGTAAGTTTTGAATTTTATTTTGAATTGATGTTGAAAGAAATTTCGATTGGCATAATGAATTGTGCCATCCAAATTCCTAAAAGGGTGATTCGTAAGTATTTTTACAAAAAAGACTCGATTTAAAACCGAATTTGTATCTTGTTCTGCTAAAATTAAATAGGTCAGACTACTACTTTCTGGAAATTTAGACAATCGCTTTTCAGTTCCTTTTAATAGAAATAATCTAAAACATGAAAAAATCACTACTGCTATTCACCGCATTTCTGGCCTTGTCGGCCTGCTCCAAACATCAAGAGAAAAAAACTACGCCTATAACCGGAATAGATTCTACAATTGTTCCAGGTAATGATTTTTTTAAGTTTGTCAATGGTAAATGGTATGATTCTGTTCCAATCCCAGCATCTCAGTCGGGAGTTGGTGCCTATATGTTTATGAACTATCCGCAACGAATGCGATTGCAAGGAATTTTAGACAGTATTTTGCATTATAAAAATCCAGCAGGAAGTATAGCTGAAAAGGTTGGTGACTTTTATGCATCGGGCATGGATACCATTACCATTGAAAAACGGGGTTTTGCACCTATCAAACCTTTACTTGCTAAAATTGATGCCATTACTGATTTGCCATCACTACTAAATTTTGTCGCTAGTGAAATGAAAGTTGACAATGCATCTATTATAGGTTTTGGAATATCATCTGATGAAAAAAACAGCAGTATGAATATTGCTCAATTGTATCAAACAGGTTTAGGCTTGCCTAATCGCGATTATTATTTTAAATCAGATGCATCAACACTACAGATTCAACAAGCCTATAAAAAGTATCTTACTTCATTATTTGAACAAACAGGCAATAATCCTCAAGTGGCTAAACTAAATGCAGATCTAGTTTTTAATATCGACAAACAACTTGCTAAGTCACATAAAACTAAAGTTGAACTTCGAGACGTACAAGCTAATTATAATAAAATTGCTGTCTCTGACCTTGTAAAAAGGCATCCCAACTTAAACTGGACTGGTTTTTTAAATAATTTAGGAGCAAAAACCGATTCTATAAATGTGGGGCAACCTGCTTATTATGATGCCCTTAATAAATTAGTCAAGTCAATTCCTATCGCTGATTGGAAAATTTATTTGAAAGCAAATTCTATAGAACGATATGCAGACGATTTGAGTAAGCCTTTCGTAGATGCTTCGTTTGAGTACACTAAGGTGCTCTCTGGTCAAGCGGTACAAAAAACACGTGGTGAAAAAATGGCCAGTGTTCTTGATAATTATCTAGGCGAAGCACTTGGCGAGTTGTATGTAAAAAAGTATTTCTCAGAAGAGGCTAAGAAACGAATGTTGACTTTGGTTAACAATCTACAAAAGGCCTATGCTAAGCGAATAGACAATCTAGAATGGATGAGTCCAACGACCAAAAAAAAGGCCAAAGAAAAGCTTTTTGCCATCACTAAAAAAATTGGATATCCTGATAAATGGAGAGACTATAGCACTGTGACTGTTGCAAGAAATACCTATTTCGAAAATAAGGTTTCTGCCGCGACTGCTGCTTATCAATTTCAGTTAGCTAAGTTGGGAAAACCAGTTGATAAATCAGAATGGTATACAACAACTCCAACAGTGACGGCTTATAACAACCCAACAGCAAACGAAATTGTTTTTCCAGCGGGTATTTTACAACCGCCGTATTTTGATAATAATGCTGATGATGCATTGAATTACGGTGGAATAGGAATGGTTATTGGTCATGAAATAACACATACGTTTGATGACCAAGGTGCACAATATGACAAAAATGGTAACCTAAAAAACTGGTGGACAAAAGAGGATTATGCGCAGTTTAAAGCGAGGATACAGCAAGTTACTAATTTGTATAGTACGTTTACAGTTTTAGGAGATTTACCCATAAATGGAGCATTAACAGTAGGAGAGAATACAGCTGATATTGCTGGAATTGCTGTTGCATACGATGCGTTCAAAATGACAGAAGAAGGAAAAGGGAACGTGAAAATTGACGGTTTCACACCAGACCAACGCTTCTTTATTTCTTTAGCTAAAATATGGAGAGTAAAAATGAAAGACGAATACCTTCGCTTGTGGATAAACAATAACCCACACTCACCGCCAAACTGGCGTGTTAATGGCCCACTTATGAATACAACGCCTTTTTACGATGCTTTTAATGTAAAAGAAGGAGACAAAATGTTTTTACCTAAAAAAGACAGAATAACAATTTGGTAAGTTGCAATCATGATTTTACTTAAATAAAAACTGCGCAAATGTATTTAGATACGTTGCGCAGTTTTTGCTTTATAGAAATTGTAAGCTTTTAAGAATTTATTGATTTAGAATTGAAGCATAAAAAAAGCCTCACATCCCTGTGAAGCTTTTTCTAGTAGCGGGACCAGGACTCGAACCTGTGACCTTCGTGTTATGAGCCCGACGAGCTGCCTACTGCTCTATCCCGCGATGTGCGTTTTGGAATCTCAATAAGGCTAATTAGAAGCG
>NZ_JAQWTM010000379.1 GCF_029242675.1 Flavobacterium sp. | reverse complement strand
CCGTAATAGGTCAAATCTTGTGCGATTAAAATCAATTCTTTCACACCATCTCTAGCTAATCCTTCTGCTTCTTTTACTAATTTTTCAATTGGTTGAGAAACGTGTTTTCCTCTCATTAATGGAATCGCACAAAAACTACACGGTCTATCGCAACCTTCGGCAATTTTTAAATACGCATAATTTTTAGGAGTAGTAGTTAAACGCTCTCCTAATAACTCATGCTTATAATCTGCACCAAGAGCTTTTAGTAATTGCGGTAACTCAGTAGTTCCAAAAAATTGATCCACATTAGGAATTTCTTTTTCTAAATCAGGTCTGTAACGCTCAGATAAACATCCAGTCACAAAAACCTTGTCTACTAAGCCTTTTTCCTTTTTATCTGCATATTCTAAGATCATGTTTACTGATTCAGCCTTAGCGTTATCAATAAATCCGCAGGTATTTATAACAATTATATTTCCTTCTTTATCAGCAGGAGCCTCATGTTCAACCTCTTTTCCGTTAGCACGAAGTTGACCCATTAATACTTCACTGTCGTATATATTTTTTGAACACCCAAGAGTGATCACGTTGATTTTGTTCTTTTTTAAAGACTTGGTTCTCATAGATTTGTAAATTGGAGTGCAAAATTACAATTTTTATTTCGGGTAATGTAAAAGATTCCTATATTTATGAAGCTAATCCTGCTGTCCGCTATATCTTTTTCTAGCAAAACCAAAGCTAGAAAAAGGATGCCGCTATCATCAGGGCTAAAAAAAACCGTACTGCTTTAAAATCGCGATACGGTTTAATAAGAATTACCATTAGCTATTACAATTCAAATAAAAATGTAAGTGATACATTGTTAGAGATGTTGTTAATAGTAGCTCCATCTGTAAAGCCTTGCGTGAAGAAACCTTGTTGTGTGCTTCTTTCGGCATAAGCATAAGATAAGTCTATTTTAGTGGAACCAAAATTATATCCTAAACCTCCAGAGTAACCAGTTAAGTCACCTATTGTAGATTCGTTTTTATACGGACTTTGCTCATAGCGATATCCTGCTCTCAAGCTAAGTTCTTTGATTTTGTATTCAGCACCTATTCTTAGTTCAGAGGTGTTGTCTAGAAGGTCTCCCATTGAATTATTAAGTGATGTGTAGTAAGCGTCGTTCTCAGGTTTGAACTTAGTTTTACTATAATCCTTGATGGCATAATCAACACTAATTAATCCTGTTTTACCAAAAATATAAGCTAAACTCCCTGTTACTTTACTTGGTGTTTGTAATTTATATACATCGTAGACATTTGTAGTCTTAGCATCTGCAAGTGGATTGTTTCTATCGGCTCCGGTAGTGCTACTGGTAGTGGTGAATAAATCTTGAGTAAATTCATCATTCAAGCGATACCAAGTAGAAGACTCATAAGCTAATCCTGCACGTAATTCATTTGTTACTTTTGCAATAGCACCCACTTGAAACGAGAATCCTGAGCCATACGTATACAATTCGTTATCAAAACGCACATCTGTAATCGTATAGGGAGTCGATAAAGGAGCGTCATTGATCTCATAAAAACTAGAGAATCTTCTGTAATCAGTAAAATGAGAATTTAAATTCAATCCTATAAATAATTTATCTTCATAAGATGTAGCTACGTTAAAAGATAGCTTGCCATTGTAGCCTTCACTTCTTTCTGCATTTTGTTGGTAGAAATTTCCACCTCCAGGTACATTAGAGTTGTATAGCGTTTCTTCTCTATCGTTAGTTGCAGGATTAATGATATATCCATTATATCCTAGATATGCTTGTTGATCGTTGTTGTTTAAATTTCGATAATTATTATCCTCTAAAACTTTTAATGGTACTCCATCTGCATAGCTTAAAAAATAACCATCAATAGAGTTATCGTTAGCATTAGTACCTGCAGAGTACGTAGCGTTATTGAAATTATTAGCATTTTCATAATTAACACCTACGCTGATTTTTTTCCATTTACTGCTGTTACTTTGATTGTTGAAGACAAAAACACCACCTGCTTGATTGATTTTAAAGTTGTTATCCTTTTCAGTTGTTTTGTTACCAAAATAATCTGAATCGTTTTTATTGCTATTATTGGTTAGTGTTACGCCAAATTGATTGTTAACAAAAATTGCAGAACCTGCAGGGTTGACATTTATAGATGATAAATCTCCTCCTAGTGCCCCAAATGCACCACCCATGGCTCTATATCTTGCAGTACCATTTAAATTGTCTTGAGAGTATCTCAGTGCATCGCGAATTTCTTGTGCCTGCATTGCAGAGAAAGAAAGACCTGTTAAGAATATAAAAATATATTTTTTCATTTTTTACCTACTAATATGTTATTGTATAAATCCTTAAAATTAATTACCACCTCTTCTAGAGCTACCACCACTAGATCTTGATCCTCCAGAATATCCAGAAGAGCTTGAGCGACTACTTGACCCTGTTGAATAGCTTGAAGAATTAGGTCTACTAGAATTTTCATTCCTAGAGTTATTACTATTTCTGCTTGTAGTATTTGTAGGAGTGTACGTTCTAGTATTAGTAGATTGCCTTCTAGTGTTGACTGTATTCGAATTAGCTCTTACGGGTTGACTGAAAGTTCCATTTTGATTAGACCTTCTTGAGAAATTAACATTATTATTTGTGTTAACTGCTCTTCTATATTCATTGCTGTTACTTCTAGAACTGCTTACTCTATTTGTAGAATAACCATTTCTGTTGCTATATACCGTATTGTTGTTTGATGATCCTCTACGGCTAGAATTGTAAGAGTATGTTCTGTTGTTATAACGTGGAGTATTGTAATTATTGTATCTGTAATTACTAAAATAGGGATTATAGAAATTGTTGAAGTACGGGTTGTAGAAACCTATTGTGTTATAACGGTATCCATAATAGGGATTGTTCCATCCATAATTATTCCATCCGTAATTGCCCCAACCATAATTATTCCATCCAAAATTATTATACCCAAAATTGTTAAAACCAAAACCAAAATTTGAATATCCTAAGCCATAACCACCATAGCCTCCACCATAACCGTAATTATTTAATTGAATTGTGGTACCTGTGCTGTTATCTCCCCAGCCAGCGTAGTTTTGATTAGCTCCTCCGTCGTTATTATTTTGATCATTACCATTATAACTATCAATATCAGTAAAAACCTCTGTAGACTGATTTCCGTCTTGAAGAGAACTGAAATAATCGGCATAATAATTACTTTGATTATTATTGCTAGCACTGTTGTTGCTATTTGCGTATTGGTTATCGTAAGCCCCCTGGTAAGGTCTTTCTACTTGATTAGACTGGGCGGTTGCGCCATAAATGCCGTCATTATCGTAGTAAGAGCTATTTTGGTAAGATCCACAGGCTGTCAATAGCAGACTTACAAGCCCAATGGTACTATATAAAACGATATTTCTGGATGAAAAAGTATTAGTTTTCATATCTCTAGGTTTTTTTATTGTTGCACATTACAAAAATAGTTAGTTTTGCTGAACTATTTAGTTAAATATTATAACGCAAAATTTATGCCAAACTATTCAATATGAGCAAGAACCTTACAACAAGATCA
>NZ_JAQWTM010000308.1 GCF_029242675.1 Flavobacterium sp. | reverse complement strand
GGCTTCTGGTTCATGCATGACCATTCCGGCAGCACCTTGCACTAACGGCTCAAAGATAAAACCAGCGCAATTGTTGTTTTTGATTTGTGATTGCAAAGCATCATAACTCTCTTGCTCTTGCCCCTTGATAGGAGCAGGAATGCGTACCACATCGATAAACATCCCTTCGAAAGCCTGTGTATAAAAGGAAATTCCGCTTGCCGCCATTGCCGCAAAAGTATCTCCGTGAAAGGCATTTTCGAAAGCTATAATTGTAGTTCGTTTTTCGCCTTTATTAAAAAAGAATTGCAGAGCGACTTTGATCGCTACTTCTACAGCCGTTGAACCATTATCAGAAAAGAATATTTTTCTTTGGTTGTCGGGCAATATTTCGATTAGCTTTTCACCAAGTTCGATTGCTGGCTCATGCGTAAATCCACCAAAAAGTACGTGTTCTAGCGTAGTTAGCTGCTTATAAATCGCATCGGCAATGTATTTATTACTGTGACCATAGGGATTCACCCACCACGAAGCGATAGCATCAATATATACTTTGTTGTTTTCGTCCCAAAGTAAAGCACCTTCCCCTCTTTTAATAGCGATAGGAAGCGCAGCCGTTTTATGTTGGGTGTAAGGATGCCAAAGGTATTCTTGATCTCTTTCTGATAATGTCATGATAAAATAAATTATGTCGCAAAGATACGCAGAGACAAACAGAGTGCCATACGCAAAGAATTAAATGCGTTATATTTACAGACTTAACAACTTTTCTCTGAATTGATCGGCGTAATCCTTAATTACATTTTGATCAAAGTAAGGTTCTTGCTCGATACGACCAATACAATTTATTCCGGTTTTGGATAAAATTATGGACTCAGTTGCTAGATTTTGTTTACCACTGAAAATAATTCCAGCGATTTTGATGTTGCGGTGTTGCAAAGCTTCGATCGTTAGTAAAGTGTGATTAATACTGCCCAAATAATGTCTTGATACAACCACTACTTTATAATCTGGTTGAATTAGGTCGATAATAGTGTCTTGATTATTTAGGGGAACGAACAATCCTCCAGCACCTTCAATAACCAAATGATTGTCGGTTTCTGGTACAATTATCCTAGCTATGTCAATTGTTATACCGTCAATTTCAGCGGCTAGATGTGGACTAGCTGGCGTGTTTAACTTATAGCTATTGGGATGAATAACCGTTTTGTCGTTACTGATGTAGCGTTCAATTTTATGACTATCCGAATTATCAAGGTCACCTGCTTGAATGGGTTTCCAATAATCGGCTTGTAGTGATTCTGTTATAATTGATGAGGCAATTGTTTTACCTACATCAGTTCCTATTCCTGTTACAAATATTTTCATTATTAAACGTTTTTACAAAAGTAAAAAACCCATCGTTAAGATGGGTCATTTATTAGTCTTCTTTTAATTCGTCAATTAATTTTCGGATTTCTTTAGCATATCTTCCATAGAAAAAATGCACCCAAACTTCCAGCACTAAGCCCATCAATAAAATGCTAATTATTAAAGCAACGACCGCTCCTATTATTTGCGAATTAGTTAAATTTAAAATATCAATTGCTACTTTATCTCCTAGTTTTTGATAGAATAAGCCTATTAGAAAAACAACTAAGAATGGAGTGAGTGCAAAACCAAATGTTTTATAGAGTTCCATATTTAGTCGTATATCGAAATAGGTCTCATACAGACTATCTTTGGTACTTAAGGATACCGTATTCAGTCTCTTGTAAAATAAAAACAGCTTAGCCAAATAGTAAATGCAAACAGCAGCAAAAATAGCATAGAGTAGGTAAAAAGGGCTAAACAAAGTTTTTGGAAAATCGTACAGGAGTGGCACGAAGCCTATTCCTATTACCGCTAAAACTTGTGTTATAAGTTCCATTTTTAAATTCTGTTTTATCTTGTCCAATGGCGTGTTAGCCGATTGAATTTTTTCTAAATTAGCTGGCACAACTACCTTGTCTGTGTTTTCAGTGTTCCAAGCATTTTGCATATCGTTAAAATCCATATCCTTGATTTTTTATAATTTCTTTTAATTTTTCTTTTGCTCTGTTTAATTTCACTCTAGCATTCCCCTCAGAGATTCCCAGATTGCTGCCTATTTCTTTATGTGAAAAACCCTCTAGCTGATAAAAAATAATTGCTTTATCAATTTTTTCTAGTTTCTGAATTGCCCTGTAAAAATGGTCCATCTGGCTCTCTTTGATCTCTGAATCACCTTCCTCTTCTTTTATGTTTTCAGACGCTATTGGGTATCTATCGACCTTTCTTTTTTCTTTTTTCAAGAAAACGATAGCTGTATTAATAGCTACCCGATACATCCAAGTCGAAAACTGACTTTCATTTCGGAACGAATCATACGATTTCCATAGTTGACAAATAATCTCTTGAAATAAATCTTGTTGATCATCATGATTATCCATGTACATCTTGGAAACTTTATATAAAATCCCTTTATGCTTTTCAATACGATTTAAAAATTCTGGCTCTCTTTCTTTCAAAATAGTACTATTTCATGATTGGTTTAACGGTGTAACCCGCTTTTCTCAATAAATTAATTACACCCAAATCTCCTCCTAAATGAGCTGCACCAACAGCGATAAAAGCACTTTGATCTTTTACTAATTGAGGAAGGTTTTGAACCCAATTAGCATTCCTCTTGTCAAGCATTTCGTTTTTGGCAATTAGATTCATGTTTTTTACATCCGTTAAATTGGTATAAACATCTTGAATATTTTCTTTTTTGTATTGTGAAACCAGCTTACTAGTTTCAGCAATATTCATATTTTCAAACATCGAGAGCATTTCATCATTGGTGTACGCTTTTTCGATAATTCCTAGTTGCGCTTTTACCGATTCAAAACCAGCGACCTCTATACCACGCTCTTTAGCTTTGGCAATAAAATCCATTTCGTAAAATTTTAAATCCGCACAATTAAATGTTTTCATTGACATTAAACTCATTACAGTTGACAAACTATAACTATTCACTTGCTGCAGCGATAATCCTACCTTTTCTTTCAAAATAGCCTCTAATTTAAAAAGCTGATCTGTGGTTAATGTTTTATCTAAGGTTTCTTTTCCCATAGCCATTTGTTGCATCACTGCCAGTTCTGCGGGATCGGACAAATTAACTTCTAGTACTAACTTATCTGATGATTCAAAAGCTTTTTTTACTTTATCGGACAAAAAATAGTCGTCGGCACATATCATGTGAATCGTTCCATATAGATAAGAAGTTTTGCTTAGTCCTTTTCCTGATATTTCCCATAAAAGGGAGTTTTCTAACGAAGTAGTTTTCGTTTGTGCTTGGCTTGACAAACTCATTAAAATTGTAAATGCTGCTACTGCTGATTTGAATAAATTTTTCATTTTTTTATTGATTTTGATTGTTGATGATTGAAACTCTTTTTGTTTTCCAATTGTTAATTTGATTACGAGTCGTAAGTAAGCAATCCATCAAAACGTTACAAAAAAAATTATAATTTATTTAAAAATTGATTGATAGTAGGACCTAGGAGGATATTGTTTCTATCGAAATATGAATAACTTAAAAATACTAAAAAACAAAAGCAGTTAAAGAACGCAAAAGTTCTGTAATTTGATTTTTAGTATTATAACTATGAATACAAAAACGAAGTCGCTCTTGCCCTTCTGGAACCGTCGGAGAAAGAATCGCTTTTACATCGAAACCATTTTCTTGGAATTGTTGCGCGATCCTTTTTACTCTTTCGTTTCCAGGAAGGATGGCAGATTGTATTGCTGATCTCGATTGTACAAACATTGGTTTTAAACCCAATAACATTTTTTGTTGGTTGAAATGTACGATGTTAGCTCTTAGTTCACCTAAACTATTGCTACTTTGATCTAAAAATTGGTAAGCCGTTAGAATAGTGGCAACTGAATGTGGTGGCAATCCTGTTGTATAAATAAAACTACGCGTAAAATTTATTAAATATTGTTTTAACTCATTTGAACCTAAGACAGCTGCACCGTGACAACCGAGACCTTTACCAAAGGTCATGATGCGTGCAAAAACTTCTTCCTGCAATCCCAACATTTGAACCAAGCCTTCGCCTTTATCTCCAAAAACACCTAAAGCATGCGCTTCATCAACAACTAAATAACAATTGTGCTTTTTACAAACGTTTACTAACTCTTCGAGATTGGGCGTATCGCCATCCATTGAGAAAACACTTTCGGTAACGACATAGATATTTGCCGCCTTATGACGCTGTATAAGCGCTTCTAGCTCTTCAAAATCGTTGTGGGTAAATTTATATGCTTTTGCATTAGAAAGCTTGATTCCGTCTCTAATTGAAGCATGGCAGAGTTCGTCGTACAGAATCAAATCCCCTTTTTGGGGCACACTACTGAAAAAACCAACATTTGCATCATAACCTGAATTAAAAATCAGTGCGCTTTCACATTGATGAAATTGAGCAATATAATCCTCTGCTAACTGATACAAAGGGTGGTTACCGGAAATTAACCGAGAACCAGTCGCTCCATTTTGGGTAAAGTTATGCTCAATTACGAATTGATGCGTTTGGTTAAAAATCGATTCTAATTGAGAGAATCCCAAATAATCATTAGATGCAAAATCAATTAAACTAGCGCTAGATTGCAGCGATCGCAATGAATTAAATTGCTTTCGTATCTCAAGTTTCGAACTAAGGTGATGTGGAAGTTGTTTCATATGACACAAAAATACATATCTTTTTTCGTTTAATTAATTTGAAGTAGGTGTCGTTGTGAAATATACAGCCCCTTTTTTAGCAAAAAATTATATAAGAATTGCAATAAGATTATAATTAATCAATAGCTGAGTATTGAGCTATCGAAAACGTTATAGGTATCCTAATGTGTTAATAAAAAGTTAAGGGTATTATTTTCGTATCCAAAATAAGCTTACTTAGTTTACCTGTTTTTCACTCCTATGAAAAAAATCGCATTGTTATTTATTTTAGTATCATTGTTTTACAATGCATTGGGGTACTATTTAATGTTGGTTCAACATCACGAGCAGGCATGGGTTTCTACCATAGAAAATAAACCCGATGCCGAATTTCAAATTATTGAATTAAATGCCAGTATTTATTCATTTATTCAAGACACAGACTTTGAATACGTGAATGAAAATGTTGTGATTGATAACAAAAGCTACCACGTTTTTAAAAAAAGAATTCAAGACAATATTTTAAGCCTCTACTACTTACCTAATTTGTACGGCGACGTAATAGGCAAAGATCTGAATGATATCGTAGACAACCAATTATTTAACAGTGCGGCTACCAAAGGCAGTCCTTTACGAAAACTTTTGAAATCTTTTCTACAAGATTTTATACCAACAAATACCTCAAATGCCACCCCGGTGATTACACTTAGCAATGACACACCAATTGTCATGTTTATGAACCCAAAAAACATCCTCTCAGGCTATCTTACGGCCTCTTTTACCCCTCCGGAAACAGTTTAAATTATAGTATCCGTTAGCAATTTATAAAATTATCAAATTACTCCTACCTTATGATTTGGAACAACTCCAATTTGTAATAACCTTGTAATTTGTAATTTTTTAGGTATTCCAAGCATTTATCTAATTGTTTGTTTCTCACTTTATTTTAGTAGCTTCTTTTTTGATTACAAATGAATAGATCATTTCCTCAAAAAAAGTATATCTAATTAGCATACAGGGTAATAGAAAAACTTTTAGTTCGTTCTGTTTGGGAGAAAACAAAATACCAATTAAACATTTAAAACTTAAACCAATGAAAAACATCTTCTTAAGCTGTCTTTTGCTGTTTTTTATATCCCTACATGCTCAAACTGATTTTGATGCCATCATGATGCCGAAAAATAATTTTTGTGGTGGAGTAGTTTACCAATATAGTAGTTGGAACCACTATTGGGAAGGTACATTCAAAAGAGAAAA
>NZ_JAQWTM010000266.1 GCF_029242675.1 Flavobacterium sp. | reverse complement strand
ACCGATACGATGCAACTAACAGGTCCAGATATTGTGTGCAGTATGGACGAAAATGCCTGTGCAGAATTAATTGTAAGTTCTAACGAAATTTGGCAAATGCGCGGTGGTATAAAAGAACCAGCTAAGGAGGAACAGGTTACTATTGATTTTGCTTTTGCTACGGTTTGCAGTATTGCGCCTATTAAAAAAGGAGAATTACTGACTATGGATAATATTTGGGTAAAACGGCCAGGAACCGGTGCCATTTTAGCAATTCATTTTGACGATCTTCTTGGGAAAGTGGCTAGTAGAGATATTGATAATGATGAGCAGTTAAATTTTGAAGATTTTGAAAATTAAAACAGCATTATGATATCAATTGTTATTCGAAATAAGAATGAAGCAGATGCACTCAATACAATTTTAGGAATACTTACAGATAGATATTCGGGAGACTATAGCGAGATTATAATTGTTGATAATGCATCTACTGATAGTAGTAAAATGATAGCGGCTAAATATGGTTGTAAGGTTGTTAATATTGATGATTTTAGTTACGGGCGCGCAACAAACCTTGGTATTGAAAAAGCTAGTTCTGATTTTGTTCTACTACTGAGTGCACATGCGATTCCGATTGGTAAAAGTTTTTTTAATAGAGCTTTAGGGTTATTTAATAATAATAAGAATCTGGCGGGTGTCAGGTTTATAAATAGTGTTGAAAATTATAAAAGAGCTATTGAAAATGATTTTAAGGTGTTAGAACCACTAAAATATGGATTAATGACGGCTTGTTCTATCGTGAACAAAAAGGTATGGTTAATTCATAAATTTGATGAAGATTTACCTTTTAGCGAGGATAAGGAATGGTCTGATAGAGTCTGTAAAAAAGGATTTGAAATTAAAGATCTTGACGAGACTTTCTTTTATTTTGTAAAACGAGATTTAAAATCAAGTATTTTAAGATATAAGAATGAAACTTTATCCGAGTATTTATTGCATGAAAGAAAACCTCCTAAATACATAAGAATTGTTTTTTCCCTCATTTTTAAAATATCTATTACGAATACAATTAGCTATTTCAAAACCTTTAGAACTGATTTTCTGATTTTTAGAGCAAAAAATGAAATTCGGAAAGAAATTAAAAGAATGGAGAAAATTTATGAAAGAAGTACTGCTAAATAATGACTTTAATCAGTTGCCTTTTTATCAGACTTCAAAAATGAATAACATTTTAATAATAAAAGCTTTATCTCTGCTCAGCCTTACATTAGTACTTGAAACAACAATTGTCAATTCGAGCGGAGTCGAGAATCTATTCATAATACAAAGTGATTAATGAAGAAGGGCTTCGACTCCGCTCAGCCTGACAGTGATGCTCAGGACAACAATTGTCAATTCGAGCGGAGTCGAGAATCTATTCATAATACAAAGTGATTAATGAAGCAAGGGCTTCGACTCCGCTCAGCCTGACAGTGGTATTTAAAACAACGATTGTCAATTCGAGCGGAGTCGAGAATCTATTTATAATAAAACGTGATTAATAAAGCAAGGTCTTCGACTCCGCTCAGTCTGACAGTTATGCTCAAGACAACAATTGTCAATTCGAGCGGAGTCGAGAATCTCAAAATGTAAAAAGTGCTCTAATGAAATTTTATTATGTTTATTTATTAAAATGTAAAGATGATTCTTATTATGTAGGAATCACATCAGATATAGATAGGCGATTAGTGGAGCACAACGCAGGGAAATATCCTGATGCATATACTTTTAAACGTAGACCTGTGGCGTTAATGTGGTATCAAGAATTTACAGATCCTAATCAAGCAATCGAGTTTGAAAAGAAAATAAAAAAATGGAGTAGAGCTAAGAAAGAAGCGCTTATAAAAGATGATTATGATTTGTTGCCTTTTCTATCAGAGTGTAAAAACGAATCACATTCAAAAAACAAAGGCTTCGACTCCGCTCAGCCTGACAGTGGTACTTGAAACAAAGGTTGTCAATTTTAGTAGAGTTATTGGCGTTATTATTAATAAAAAACCAATTGATAACCTAAAGTTTTTACTCTTTGCTCCCAATTGATTTAATTGTGGTAAAAACAATAATTTTAAAATAATTAAATGAATTTTAAATTACTTACGATAATAATGCCAGCGTTTAACGAATCAAAATCGATTGAAAGTGTTTTGTTAAAGCTGAGTGAAATTGAATTGCCAAATGATATTCAAAAAGAGATTATTATTATCGATGATTGCTCTACTGATGATACTGAAGTTAAAATTTTGAACTTTATTAAATTAAATAAAGAACATCGAATACATTTTTTTAAGCATCAAAAAAATAAAGGCAAAGGTGCAGCAATTCAATTAGGAATTCAAAAGGCAATTGGTGATTATTTAATGGTTCAGGATGCTGATTTAGAGTATGATCCTGAAGAGATTAAAGACCTACTAAAACCAATTATTAACGGACGGGCAGATGTGGTATATGGGTCTAGGTTTATTGGAGGAAAGCCACATCGGATATTGTTTTTTTGGCATACTGTCGGAAATAAATTTTTAACCAATTTGTCGAATGCTTTTACAAATCTTAATCTAACAGACATGGAAACTTGTTACAAAGTTTTTGACACAAAAATGATTCAGTCAATTCGTCTAAAAGAAAATAGATTTGGTTTCGAACCTGAAGTGACTGCAAAAATCTCAAGAGTTTCTAATGTCAGGATATACGAAATAGGTATTTCTTATTACGGTAGGACGTACGAAGAAGGTAAAAAGATAGGTTGGAAGGATGGTTTTAGAGCAATTTATTGTATTATTAAGTACAACGTCTTTTCAAAATAATTTATGCTACATCTATTAGTTAGTTGTTTGTTTACTTTACTGTTAACATTAGTGTTTGGTAATGTTTTTGCTAAAGTTACTAAACTTTCATTTGATTTTTTTGATACTTTGTTATTAGGTTTGATATTTTTAACCTCAATCACGTCATGGCTATCAATTGTTATTCCTATTAATTTTGTTGTAAAATCATGCTTATTGCTTTTTGGTGTTTTGGGGCTTTTTCTCTTTCGCGAAAAGTTTGAGAGTTACTTTAAAGGTTTGCGCACAAATAAAATAATTTGGATCGCTTTGCCTTTTTTTTTAATTGGATTAATTGTCGCTTCAAATGCGCCGCTTAATTATGATTCACCATTATACCATATTCAGTCTATAAAATGGATTCAAGAATATAGAGCAGTACCAGGTTTAGCAAATTTGCATTATCGGTTTGGTTATAACTCAAATATCTTTATACTTTTTGCTCTGACCTCATTCAATGATGTTTTTGGTCAACAAACTTACAGTGTAAACTTTTTCTTGTTTTGTTTTGCAGTGGGATATTTTATCTTTAATTTGTATCAATCGATACAAAAGAAAGTAATTAATGTGGATGTTGTTATTCAATTTATTCTTCTTTATTACATTCTAAAAAATTATGATAATTTATCTTCGCCCTCACCAGATTACATTGTTTTTGTAGTTCCATTAGTTTTAATTAGCACCTTAATTAAATCAAAGTTTAAATCAGGTTTTAGACAAGATAAGTTTTATCTATTAATAATTAGTTTGACTTTTTTAATAACTGTAAAGTTGTCGATAGTGCCTTTTTTTCTGTTCATACCTTTAATAGGGTATTACAATCCTAACTTAATGAAAAGCAATAAAAAATTACTTCTTTCAGTTTTTTTAGTTTTGCTCCCTTGGTTAATTAGAAATGTGATTTTAACAGGTTGGTTGGTATTCCCGTTCTCAAAAATTGATCTTTTTAATATAGATTGGAAAGTGCCAATAGCCGATGTTGTTGTTGAAAAGAACACAATAATAAGTTGGGCAAGAATACCGGGCAGACTTGATTTAAACGCCGTTCACCTTTCAATTACAGAATGGTTTCCTTATTGGTGGGCCAACATTAATTTTTCGGATAGAATTTATTTTATTACTGCGATACTAGCGCCTTTGGTAGCATTATCTATTCCATTATTCACAAAAGCCAAGTATAGTGTAAAGTATAACGCTATAATTAGTATAGTTTTTATTTGTTTTTCTTATTGGTTTTTTCTGGCACCTGCGTTTAGATTTGGGTTGAATTACATCTATATACTTATAGTAACACCGTTGTTTTACATGGATTTGACCTTTTTAAGTAAACTCGGTATCAAAAAAGTATTTTATTATGTTTTGATGTTGATTTGCTTAATTAATTTTCTTAGAATTACGTTAACAAATAATAGGCAATTATTTTTTAATCCTAGGCTTATTTCACAAAAGCAAATTCAAGTTCCCAAAGAAGAACGTTTTTTAAAATTTAAATTGAAGTCAATTATAATTTATTTGCCGAGCTCGGGAGATAGATGTTACGATTTCTGTCTGCCTTGTAGTCATAAATACATGAATCTAAAGAATCTAAAGCAAAGAGGAAGCACTATGCAAGACGGTTTCCAGGCGGTTAGTAATTAACAGTAAGAGAATTAATGAAAAAAATAATATTCTTAACGGGTACACGTGCTGATTTTGGTAAAATAAAATCACTAATTTCAGTATTGGATGTGCGTCCCGACTTTGAAGTGCATGTAGTGGTCACTGGGATGCATTTGCAAATAGAATATGGTTATACCTTGTTAGAAATTCAACGCTGTGATTTTAAAAACATTCACACATTTGAAAATCATACCCATGAAACCACTATGGACTTGACTTTAGCTAAAACTATAGAGGGTTTGTCGGGTTTTACTAAAAAGATAAATCCCGATTTAATTGTGGTGCACGGTGATAGAGTAGAGACTTTGGCTGGCGCGATAGTAGGCTCTTTAAATAATATTTTAGTTGCACATGTTGAGGGAGGTGAGTTATCAGGAACTGTCGACGAATTAATCAGGCACAGTGTTAGTAAATTGAGCCATATTCACTTTGTTTCTAACGAGGATGCTGCCAAGCGATTATTGCAGATGGGCGAAACAGAATCTTCTATTTTTACTATCGGCTCTCCTGATATTGATATTATGTTCTCGGATATCCTACCAAATCTAACTGTTGTCAAGGAGTACTACCAAATTGAATTTGAAAAATATGCAATAGTTATGTTTCATCCTGTAACCACCGAATCTAGTGAAATGAAAGAGTACGCTACAAATTTTGTCAGTTGTTTATTGGAAGACACCCATAATTATGTAGTAATCTACCCTAACAATGACCTAGGAAGTGGCTTTATACTAGAACAATATAAAAGGTTAAAAAACAACAGTCGTTTTAGAGTTTTTCCTTCCTTGCGTTTTGAATATTTTTTGACTTTACTTAAAAACGCCCAATTTATAATAGGTAATAGTAGTGCAGGAATAAGAGAAGCGCCTTATTATAATATACCGATTATCAATATAGGAACACGGCAACAAAATAGAGCAGTTCTTGCTGATATTATTAATGTCAACTACGAGCAAGCAGCTATAATCAACGCTTTAAAAATAATAGATTGCCATAAAGAGAATGAAGCTTTGGGTAATTTTGGAAAAGGAAATAGCACACAATTATTTTTAGACGCGATCGAAAATGATAGGTTGTGGGCTATTAATCATCAAAAACAGTTTAGAGAGTTATAATGCGAAAACTAGGGGTAGTAATAACAGATGGGGTAGGGTATAGGAATTTTATTATGAGCGATTTCATAGTACAATCGCTAGATCAATTTGATTCGCTTGTGTTCTATTCAGGCTTACCTTTACATGCATATCCTAGCAGCTTGTCATCTGCTGTAATAATAAAAGAATTAGCTGTTTACAAGGAATCAAAACTTACATGGTTCTTTAGAAAATGGAAAGAAGTCGCTCATTTACAAAAGCATAAGTCTTTTTATGGGATGAACGATGCGCTCAGTTCGGGTTATCCCAAAGAAAATTCTTTGAGGGCAATTTTAGTGAAATTTATCTATTTGGTGACGCAAAGAATACATTCAGACGCGAGCATTCTATTTGTTGAAAAACTGCAATTTTTATCTTTTACCTCTAATAAAATAACAAGATCGTATTTAAAGATGTTGCAGGATGATCAACCTTCACATGTGTTTTTTACGCATCAAAGACCGTCTTATTTGGCTCCTTTTCTATATGTAACCATAAAATTAAAAATTACTGTTAGCAGTTTTATCTTTAGTTGGGATAATTTATCTTCAAAAGGGAGAATGCTAGGTTCATTCGATTCCTTTTTGGTTTGGAGTGATTTGATGAAGGAGGAGCTACTTTATTTTTATCCAAAAGTAAAAGATTCAAAAGTAAAAGTAGTAGGAACACCCCAGTTCGAACCTTATATCATGGACAAATATGAGATGAATAAAGATGTTTTTTATACTAATTTTAATTTAGATAAAACCAAGAAAATTATTTGTTATAGCTGTGCGGATTCCAGTATTGGTACTAATGATGCACTAGTCATTAGAAGTATTATGGTAGCCATAAGAGAAAATAAAATGAATACAGCTTGTCAATTATTAGTGCGTACCTCACCCGCAGAAGGACCAGCCCGATTTGATGCTTTGAAAAACGAATTTCCAGAAATCATTTGGAATTACCCGAAATGGGTTTTGACACGGGAGAATCATGCCGAAAGTTGGTCGCAACGTATTCCTTCGGATCAAGATCTAAAGGATTTACGTGCCATACTTGAGTATGCCAACTTAAATGTCAACATGTGTTCGACTATGAGTTTGGATTTTATGTTGTTTGACAAACCCGTTATTAATACTGTTTTTGGGAATAATGAAAATGGTTTGTATGATGATCAAAGATTCTTGAATTACGATCATTATAAAAAAGTAATTGACAGTGGAGCAGTTACAATTGCAACAACCAAAGAAGAATTAATTATCCAGATTAATAAAGCTCTAGACCAAAGTAGTGTAAGAAGTCAGCAGCGAAAGGATCTTGTGAAATTACAAATCAGTCACGATCTTAAAGGCACAAGCAAACGAATAGCGCAAACCTTATCTGACTTAAATGGATAATCAAAAACGAATAGCTGTTTTGTGTAATTATAAATTGCTTCCTGAAAGAGTGGGTGGTATGGATTACTTTTTTTGGCAGTTTGATGCCAATTGCAAATTGAATAACATTCAAGTCGATTGGTTTTTCCCTAATACGGCTAAACACGGTCAATACAGTATGCTGACTATCAAGCC
>NZ_JAQWTM010000262.1 GCF_029242675.1 Flavobacterium sp. | reverse complement strand
TGTCATGTGAAGCCTGATTTAGTCTTGATCTATAGGCTTGTTGGTGATGAAATTTTAGAACTGCATCAGTTGGATAGCCATTCCGAAATTTTTGGATGACTATCGCTCGATGCTTTGAAAGATGGCTTTAGCCATGTTTCAAAGTCGAGCAACTTTGCGCTTGCTGTAATCTAATTAATAATGAGAAAAACAAAGCAAAGTACCGATCATCTAGTATTTTTTAGGGTCGATGCGACACCAGTCATAAGTTTTATTTTTGACGTTATTTGGCTCAAATGAATAGCATTTCTTCGTCATAATTCTGACCAGCGTTTCACCATCACTTTCTCGAATTTGTAGCGGATATTTTTTTAGTACAGCCATATCTGCTCTACGTTCATCAATTTCGTCTTTGCTTGGTATGTATAAGAATATAGCCAAAATGAATACCATCATCACAGCAACAAACGTGCTAGCAAAAATAAGGATAAGTTTTAAATTGAGCCTTTTTATAGCTTCGTTTAATGCCTGAATACTGTTGTTTAATGCACCAGTATGCTTCTTGTTTGCGTTTTCTAGCGATTTTTCAACCTTGTCTAGCACTTCACTAGCGACTTGGTTGTAAAACTGCTCTAATCGCTTGTTATCGTCTGCTATGGCCTCTCGATATTCCTTCATGGATGCCAATAAAATATATAACTGGTCATCTAGATCATTTTGATTACTCATAATGACATTCCGCCTCTACTTAGTTTTTGAGATGCCTTGCGGAGTGCTTGCTCGGCTCGTTGCTTATCTAATTCTTGCTGTCGCTTCATTTCCGCTTGGCGTTCCAGTTCTAGACGTTTGGTTTCTTGGTTCCTCTGCCATTGATCAAAACCTTGATCGACACGGTTTAAACCACGCTGCAAAACGCTCTCTTTCTGCTGTTTCTGTTGGTCAAGTTGTTGGGTATTCTGCTGTTTCACATTGTCATTGAAACGGCTAATTTCAGTGTCTATGCCTTGTCTGCGTAATTGAGTGACTTTGGTGCCTTCATGGATGGTGGCTTGTAGTCCGTTGTTCTGATCGGCATAGCTGCGGTGATCTATTTTTTCTCGGTAGCCTGCACGTTCCAATGCTTTATTGGCTAAGTCTGCCCATGTTTCTCTAATTTGCTTAATGTCTTCTTGGGTTGTCCCCATACCAAGGCTTTTTCGTTTGGCGTTGCTGAGTTCAATATCGGTTTTGGTGTTCAGAGTGAGTTTATTGTCTGCGTCCAATTCGGCTTTTCGGGTTGTGAGCATGATATGGGCGTGATGGTTTTTATCATTACCGCCTTTACTCGGTTCATGGATGGCTAAATCTGCGATTACGTCATAGCGATCAACTAAGGACCTGGCAAAGTCTTTTGCCAAGTCCTTACGTTGATCAGCGTCTAATTCATCAGGCAGGGCAATCACCCATTCTCTAGCGGTTCGGGCATCTTTGCGGTTCTCGGTTTTTTCTGCCAAGTTCCAAAGTTCGCCACGGTCAATTTCAATATCTAAATTAGAGATAATTTCAGAATGGGCGACACCGTCTTTTCTCGTAAAGTCATGGGTTAGCCCTGTGCGTTCATCTTCTAGTTTTTCACCTGCACGATAGGCACTTGATGCAACCGCAGTTCGTCCTGAACTTCGGTTAACTGTTTTAGTTGAACAATGATAGATTGCCATGCAGTCGCCTTGAGATGCTTTTGCTTTTAAAAAATTGCGTAGCAGTTTTTTGGGGTTAAGGGGATTCCCCTTACGCAAACTTTGACTTGGATGAAATCCAAGTCGTAAGTGCGCATTTCATGAAAAACACGATAGCATATAGCCCGCTTGAATTTCAATTCATAGGGCCTTATGCTTGAGTGGTTTTCTATATCCTAAAATTAACCGTTATGACAAAATCTGCTGAAAATATCGAAAAGAAAATTGAAGCCCAGTTAGAGAAGCTGAAACAGTTAAAAGCACAGAAACAAGCTATCGAGGCAAGAGAAAGAACAAAGCAAAAAGAACAGGAAAGAAAGGACGATACTCGACGTAAAATTCTGCTCGGTTCTTACTTAATTAAAAAGATGCAAAGTAATGAAGCCAACAAAGAAAAAATACTCATGGAACTTAATGAATATTTAACTGAAAATAGAGATAGACAGCTTTTTGACTTACCAAATATTGAGGAAAATTAATTATGAATAAAGCCGATTTAATTGCCAAATTAGCACCTAAATTAAATATTAATCAAGACGAAGCAAGAGTTGTTCTCAATTCTGTTCTTGAAGTCATTACAGAAGCCCTAGTTGAAGAAAAAAATGTCCGATTAGTTGATTTTGGTACTTTTTCAGTAAAACAACGTCCAGAAAGAATGGGACGCAATCCTAAAACTGGAGAAAAACTTAAAATTGAAGCTAAGGAAATCGTTACTTTTAAACAAGGTAAGGCTTTGGGAGAGCAATTTATTGTTAAGCCAAAGCAAAAAAGTAAAGCTAAGAAGAAAGCCTAATTTTTCTTAGCTCTTTGTTTTTCTTGTTCGGCTTTATACTCTGGAATTAGCTCATTTAAGATCTTTTGGATATTTTCTATATCTTCGATCTGCAAATTATCCCGATAGTAAATTAAGTCCTCTATTTTGCTTTCTATCTGCATTTTTTCGGTAGGTTCGGCTTTTTTTGATATTCGGGATAATAGGAAGATATAACTGCATATATTTTCCCTCGCAATTTCATAATTAACGATGTCGAGGTATTCACCTTGAGTGCCTTGAAATTCTTCTAATAGGTTAGTTAATTTCATCATGCTTGAAACCCTGCTTTCTCTAAACATGGGTAAAGCTCTCTGAATTTTTCAGGCTCTAAAAGCATGTCAGCGATACGAATAGCAAATTGCTGAAAGCTCTCCGTACCTTGTGAGTATTTACTCATTTCGGGCATTTCAGACATTTTATTTGCAAATAAATGGCGTTGTGGATCGCTCAATTTTATAAAAAAATCGGGGCTACTACGATTTTGCTTGGATGCTATTTTTTTTGAGATTTTATCTACTTTAGGCTTAAATTTGAATGAAAAACCTATAATTGTCCGCCCTTGCTTATGCTGCTCGTATTTAATCGTATAGTCTGAATGTTGATTCACTTGCTCCACAGCCACATCTAGGACTCGCAACTTAAAGTTAGAAATAATTTTATATTGCTTAGGTTCTACACCTAATTGCCCTCGTAATTGTTCTATTTCAATAAATGGAATATGTCCTACATTTTTCCATTTCATTAGGAGTTCAAACAATCGAGTAGCGTAGGTACTGGTAAAGTCGGTAGTTTGTGATAAGTAATAGCTTGTGAAATATTCTTTTGAATTAGCAACCAATAGGACAACATCACTGGTAAGTTGGAAGTGTAATAAACCCTCTGATTCTGTATAACCGATCTTTTGTACCCATCGTGATTTCATAACGGTTGGTATATCGCAATCTCTTAGCTTTTTGGGACGTTTAAAAGTGTATTCCTTACCAAATTCCAAGCCATATAAGGTGTATGAGAAATAGCGTAAAAACAACCGTTCTGATGCTTCTTTTAATGCTCGATAAGCTACTGAACCATCAACCTTAAATTGTTCAGCATATTCCCCTGCATGTATGGTCAGAACTGTATCACTGGTGATTTCTTGGTGCTGATTATTGGCTTTGACCAAAGCCAATCCAATTAAGCGTTGTTCTACTAAGCTCAAGGTATAACTTGCATCAATCAGCGCATTATTTTTAACAACTAAATCATTTGCCATTTTTTTATACATACATTCTTTTTAGTTGTAATTATATTACATCGATTAAATACGTATAGCAATACTGCATAAACGTATAGATAAGACTGCATAAACGTATAGATATAGCAATATAAGCAATTGATTATTAATATTAATAAGTGATCTAAAATTATAAAATTATAAAATTATTAAAAAGAGGGGAGTGCTAAAAACTGCCCTAGGTACTCGCTAAAGCTCGTACTCTATTGAAGCTCGTTCCTCGCTTCGAGGGGCAGTTTTTTTAATTAATTTCAGTACTAACTTCTAAAAGCAAAAACAGGACTATGGCACTCGCTTCGCTCGTGGCTTTTTAAAAGCAAAAGCTCCAAAGTTCGCACCCATTCGGGATGCTCTGTACCTACCGTTTAAAATCGAAAGGGAGCTTGTAATCAGAGAAAAGGCGAGGGCGAAATTTTGATGATGCTCAATCGCTCGTAGACACTCGCTCGGTTCTTATTATCTAGGTTTTAATTATTTAATGGAGCTAATCAAAGTTGTGAAACATTGATGAAATAATAGGCGTGGAACGTGAAAAGTCATAAAAAAAGCCCAATCGGGTGTGATTGGGCTATAAACTAGAAACTACAGCATTGATTTATAAGGAAAATTATAACACATTTCGTATAAGGTGTATTATGTTAACTTTAGATAGTCTATTTAATTCTTTAATATCAAACTTAAAGCAAGAACTATTAATATTAAGCCCATTATTCTTTCAAAGACTTTACTGTGTTTTAAAAATTGATTACGTATAGTTGAGTAAGAAAATATTTTGGCCACGACAATGAACCATAAAGCATTAACAGTACACATCCACACACCATAAAAAACTTGCACCTTCATCGGTGTAGATACACTGACCAAAGTAGTAAATATTGATAAGAAAAAGATCGTCGCTTTCGGATTAAGAGCGTTGGTCATAAACCCCATACGGAAAGCTTTCCATTTATTTAAAGAGCCTTGTTGATTACTTTCGCTGAAAATATCTACATGAAGACCTTTTGCGTGTAATAAGTTCCATCCGAGATAGATTAAGTAGAATGCACCTAGAACTCGAAAAATAGACATCAACCATGAGCTATGCTGAATTACGATACCTACGCCAATCAATGTATAGAACACATGAATTGATATGCCAATCCCAATACCTATCGCTGTCATGCAACCTATTCCGTATCCATAACGAAGACTATTTCTGATCGTAACGATAAAATCAGGACCCGGTAAAAGTACAGCTAGGAAATGAACAGTAGCTAATATTAAGAATTCAGAAAAATATTGCATCCACATTACATTAATGCTCTTCTGAAACTTGGTATTTAATGGTTAATTTTCCCTTTTTAAACTTAAACTCAGTAATATTAATCTGATTGATTTCAGATAAGTTTTTTACATGAGTCCCCCCGCAAGGAAATGCACCTAAATCTCCAAAGCCGACTTCACGATAACCATTGGAGTTTTGAGAAATCTG
>NZ_JAQWTM010000253.1 GCF_029242675.1 Flavobacterium sp. | reverse complement strand
TATTTTACTCGCACTTTCTCGCGCAATTGAAGCTACTGAACTACCGCCTGCTTCACTAGCAAACGGATTTTCGCCAATGAATCGGTTTAGTAAAAGCAAAGCAAATACTTGCTTGTTTAATTCATCAGGTTGCTGACGGAGTTGCGTTAGTTTGGACTGGGTGGTATTGATCACTTCAGCCGAAACACTGTTGTTCCCGTCTGGCAAAACGATGTCGAAACTAATATTCGGTTTCATCAAATCGCCCTGCATTTTTAATTCGGTTTCAAAAGGAATTTTTTGCTTATAGGTATTTCTTACTGCATCAGTAGTACTGGCCAGTTGGTCATTAACTAAATCGATTGGTGCCGCTAGATTTTTGTACACGGCTGTTATATTGACATCGGCGGCGGTTGGTTCACCCGTCCAAAGAATGTAGCTTCCTTCTTTAATATCAAATTTACGTTTGATGAAATTAAAGTTCATTTCATATGCTCCTTGGTTCAATTCATAGCGACCGGTAAGCGTCGTTTTCCCCGATGGATCGATGCCACCATTCAGCTGTGCTTCTCCTTTTAATTCAAGGAAATCCCCATTGGCTTTATCGATAATGATACTTAGAGACGCATCTTTGTCGACTTCGATATTTACCGAAGCATTGATACCAGTAATGCTAGTTTGACTTAAACTTTCATCGACAGCAATTTTAGTAACGAGTACGGGATTGTCTTGGTCGATGAATTCCACAATACCTTCGCGATCCGCAATCGACGGATCCGATTGCGGCATCACGATGGTAAATTTAGTGTCTTTATTGACCTTGATATTTCCTTCAACAACGGGACTGTTTAAATCTCCCGAAATCCTTAGATTATTGTCAAGGTACATCTCGCCGTAAAACAAGTTATTGTCTTTTTCCTTCGAATTCAACGCCTGAAAATTAGTAGCATCGACTGTTAATTGAAAACCTGGATTTGATAAATTACCAGTATTCAAGGTTCCGTTAATTGTTAGGTCGTTGTTCTTCTCGTCCTTGATTGTAAAACGATTAAATGTAACCAAGTCATCACTGAAACGAATTGGATCGTTCATCGATTGAAAGGCAGCGTTTAAAGTAGTAACCGTAAAACCGATATCGTTCAATTTTAAATCCCCGTTCAGTTTAGGACTGCTGCTGTTTCCCGTAATAGTAAATTTTCCGTTAAAGAAACCTTTACTGTCCTTGATGCTCCCAAAAGTAAAACCTTGAATACTTTTCAGGTTTAATTTGGCAAGGTCTAAATTGAGCGCTAAGGCACCACTATCAATTTTATACGTTCCCTCTAAATCGACTTGATTTCCTTGTCCCGTAATGTTGATGTTGGTATTTAAAGTGTTGGCCGTTGCATTGTCAATTTGGATTTTAATATCCCCAACTGTATCTTTTTTGAAAGCAAACTCAGTTATATCAAGGTGTGCGGTAAAAACAGGACTAGTACTCAAATTTTTAACCAAAGCATCTCCGTTGATGTTTCCGTTAAATTGCAAGTCGCTTTTTTCGACCATACTACTGATTGTTTCAATTTTGAAATCTTTGAAATCAATAGCCAATGGGGCGTTTTCTTGGTTGTTTTGCGATTGAATTTTAATACTACTACCGGATTTGCTCAATTCAAAATTAGCCGCGTTAATTCCTTTAGCACCCAAAAGGATCGTGTTTTTAGGATCCACAGTCCAAGATTCGTAATTAAGTAGCAAGTTTTTAGGATCTAACTGAATTTCAGTTCCCTTATTGCTTGCTTTGAGCACTCCCGAAAGGGTATAGCGGTCCTTGTCCTTGCCGTCTTTTAATAGCAAGTCATAAGCAAGAACGTTGTTTTGCACCGTACCCGAAAGAGCGGTAAAAGGCAATTGAAATTGCTCATTTTGAATATCGTCTATCATTACATTATAAAGCAGTGCCTTGTCCTTAGAATCCACTTTTACGGTTGCATTGGTAATAGTGTTAGTTCCGTAAACCAACTTTGGTACAGCTCCATTTAATACAATCGAGTCATTAATGCTGTTGTAGCGGCCGGAAATAGCTATTGGTTCCAAGCTTTTTAGTTCAGGAATCAATTTAAGTAGAAGCGGACTGTCGGCAATTTTAAGGTCAAAACGTAATGATTGGTTTTCACTGTTTTTTTGTTTGGAAGGCGCTCCTGTCGCATAGTAGGATGCAACTGAATTAGAAATGGCATTCCCTATTTTCGATAGTTTGTATTTCCCATCTACGGTAGCATTTAAAAATGGAGATTGAAAAACTAAACTGTTCTTTGCAGCATCATTAGTTGCGATTAAGGTAATCGAGTCGGTTACAAATTGCTCTTTGGCATCAGCCACAGTCAAATTCAAAATACTAAATGTACCATTGAGGTAGTCAATGTCAGCCGATTGAATATCAGCAACTACATTCCCTCTTATTTTTAAAGGCCCGGCGTGCAAGTTTAATTTTTCAAGATCGGCAATATCAATATTCAAATCAATTTTACCTTTGGGATATTTGTCTTTAAATCCACCACTCGCAACCAAATCAAAACTGAGATTAGGATCCGTACTGTTAGCAGTTGCTTGGAACAAACCATTGTTTATTTTCCCGTTTAAAGCGAGGTTTTGGTAGGTGTATTTGTTGTAATACAATTGCTTAATTGTTCCGTTTAACGTGGCATTAGCTGTTTTTGGATCTAAGCCAGTTCCTTTAATGCTAGTTTTTAGACTCAATTTTCCTACCTCTGGATTTTTAATCAGCTTGCCAAGATCAAAATTTTGCAACTCAGCCGTAGCGTTGTACTTTTCTCTGTTTTTGACTTGTTGGTTGAACTGTCCTTTAATTTTGGCACCACCATACGAACTACCTAAAACAAGGTCCGTGTAAAAATCTTGGATGCTTCCTTTAAAACTCCCTTTAAGATTAAAAGCAGTTGGCAGCTGAATGGTATTTGGAATAGTGTTTTTAGGTACAAAGGAGTTCAAGTCTTTTGCAGTTGATGAAAAATCGTTAATAACCAAGTCAAATTGCGCCTTGTCTACGTCAGGTAAGCCGGTTATTCTTCCGCTTGCGCTCACCTTGGTTTTACCAATGCCACTAATTTCAAACTTAGGAATCGCTATATTTTTTAATTTCCCACCTACTTTCGTGTCAATATTTAGGATAGCATTTGGGTTGTCTTTAAACGGATTGGTATCGGCTAAAGTGGGAACAAAAACTAAAATGTCTTTAAAACCAATTGTGCTTTTTTGCAAATTAGCATTAATACTCAAATCACCCAAATTTTTAGAAATGCGCTCTATTGAAGGATAACCAATTTCAATTTGGTTTTTAAGTAACGTTTGTGGTGTTTTTAAATACAAATTCTTAAAGAAGGCGTTTTTGCGACCGTAGAAAACATCGGCTGTAAAGGCTTGTATGTTAAGACCCGTTTGCTCTTTTACTTTAAAGGACGCAACAGTTGCCGCAGTACTAATACTGCTATAATGGATATCTTTTATCTGAGTACTTAAACGAGAAAGCTTGAGGTGGTTGTAATCGATTCCTTTTGGTGCCTTGGGAGCATTGTTATCATCAAAATCAAACCCTAAACGATCTACATTCAGTTGTTTTATCTTTACTTCCCAGTTGTTGGGTTCGCTATTGGCTGCAGTAGTTTCAGCAATTACTTTTTGGATTTTTCCAAAGGCGAGTTTCCCTTGCGCATCAGCAAGAGCGATTTCATCGATTAAAATAAATTGGTTACTTAAATCGGTTTTATCAAACTTTACAAATAACTTCTTAAAATCGACCGCTGTTTGTAAGCGACTTTTTTCGTCTTTAAAAGCAATGTTGATTTTAGAAAGGTCTATTTCGCCTAAAAGTAGTTTTAAATTAGGTGCGTTAGTTGCTGCCGAAGGTTGAGAAGTATTTGCTACTATACCTTGCTGATAATCTAATTTAAGCCCTTTTATTTTTATTTTAGGCACTGCAAAGTCCATTTGCTCTAAGTCAAAATTTTCTATTCGGGTATCAAGATGCTGCAATTGTACAGCCAGGTTCCTTTTTGCGAAAGCATCATTATAACGAATAGTGATTGTATCAAGATTGATTTTACCTAAAGTAATAACGAGCGGTGGGCTGGTGGTGGTCGTGTCTTTTTGGGGCGAAGCGAAAGCTTTAATAAGATAATCAAAGTTAAAGGTACCTGCTTTATTTCGATTTACAGTGGCGCTGACACCATTTAAATCAATAGTACTGATGGTAAGTTCATTGCTTATTAGGTCCAACAAACTGATATCTACGGCTATTTTTTTTCCAGCTAAAAGGGTGTTTTTCTCCTGGTCTTCAACCAATACGCCTTCTAAAATGATTTTATGAGGAAACTCTATTTTCAGTTTTTTGATGTCGACCTTGGTTTTGACCTTAGATTGGACATAAGTAACAATTTTATCTTTGGCAAAATTTTGTACTGCGGGAAGTTGAATAGCAATAAGTACGACGAATAGCAGTACAACAAGGGTACCTATCAGCCAGGAAAGTATTTGTAAACTCTTTTGTAAGTATTTTTTCAAATGGTAATTATTTTTTTAAATATAATCGATTGTAATTCTGGCCTATTTTTAGAATTGAATACAAATATCAAACTTTATATTCGTTTTAGCTTACAAAATTTAGCTTAAACGGTATATTTTAGTGATTAAGAAGGTTTGATACTATTCTCTAACGTGTGATCATACTTTTAATTATCTTTAGGATGGAACATTCAAAAATAAAGGAAAGTAAAAACGTAAATTTAAGACCTTTTTATAAATTATTTGTATTCAATTCTAAAAA
>NZ_JAQWTM010000243.1 GCF_029242675.1 Flavobacterium sp. | reverse complement strand
ATCAGAGGTGACGGAACCAATTATACAGGAATATCTGTAGGCGCAACGTATGAACTAAACAAAAACTTTGGACTTACTGCACAGTACTTTAATTCGAATAGTGCCATCGTAAAAGCAAAAAACGTTTACGCAAACAACATTTTGTCGGTTGGAATAGTGTATCAAAAGAAATAATTTTTATTTCTTACCCTAATCCGTTATATTTACAAATACCATCTAAAAACAATAGACCCATGAAGAAAATATTGATGATTGAGGATGATCCGTCTATTGTAGAATTGGCGACGATTCACCTCAAAGACATACACTGTGAGGTGACCAAATCGTATGCCGGATTTGAAGGATTACACCTTGCTACGACAGGTACCTATGATGTTATTATCCTAGACATCATGTTGCCCGAAATTGACGGAATCGAAATTTGCAAACGCATTCGAGCCGAAAAAATTAAAACACCCATTTTAATGCTTACCGCAAGAAGTGAAGAAATTGACAAAATTATAGGGCTAGAAACTGGTGCCGATGATTACCTCACCAAGCCTTTTAGTATTCGAGAATTTATAGCTCGAATAAAAGCATTGATACGTCGAACCGAAATGCTTGCACCAGAGCCAGTAGAAATACCTGAGATTTTACAGTGCCAAAATCTTATGATGAATACCACGAAGAGAAAAGTTTCTCTTGACGACAATAAGATTGAGCTAACACCAAAAGAATTTGATTTGTTGTACCTATTTATGTCTAATCCTGGCATTAGTTATTCACGTGAGACCTTACTAAATGTAGTGTGGGGATATGAATTTTCGGGTTATGAGCATACGGTAAACTCACATATTAACCGCCTACGCACTAAGATTGAAAACAACCTAACCAACCCACGATTCATCTTGACTACTTGGGGAATTGGTTACCGTTTTACAGACGAAATTAAATAACGATGGAACAAAAAAGATACAATAGTTTATTCTGGAAAATATCATTGGTATTCTTCCTCCTACTCGCCATGGTGGGTGTGGCACACGTATACATAAGCTTCCACTCCTCACGCGAATATCTCGAAGAAGTTAACCAACGACTCAACCACGATACTGCTAAGAATATTATCGACAACTCTACTCCCTTCTATAACGGACAAGTAATTAAACCCGCATTAGATGAAATGTTTCATCACGTGATGGCAATAAACCCTAATCTTGAAGTCTACTTGGTCGACCCAAAAGGAAAAATAATTGCATGGTTTCCGCCAGAAAAAAAGCTGACGCTGCAAAAAATAAGTATTGACCCCATCAAACTATTCATTGCCGATCAAAACAAAACGTTGATTAAGGGCGACGATCCGCTTAACCCTGAAACTCAAAAAGTATTCTCGGCTCATCCGTTGACCATGAATAATATGCTTTATGCCTATATTTATGTGGTGCTGAATGGCGAAAAGAAGCAAGCTACATCAGACACCTTATTTGCTAGTTACTTATGGCAGATTAGTTACCGAACGATGGCAATAACCTTAATTTTTACGTTTGTAATCGGATTGCTTATCATACGAACCATTACCAAAAACTACTCAAAAATATTGCAAGTGATGCAACGTTTTAGAGAAGGAGATTTGCATGCTCGAATAGACCTAGACAGTATTAATAGTGAAAAACAATTGGCTACCATGTTCAACGAAATGGCAGACATACTCACCACCAATATTGATAAATTGAAGGAAGTCGAAAATTTAAGGCGCGAGTTAATCGCCAATGTTTCGCATGACCTACGCACACCAATCGCGATCATACGTGGGTACCTCGAAACCTTACAGATGAAAGAGGACACCATCACTGTCGAAGATCGCAAACGATACATTGATATTGTGAGCCAAAGTACGGTTAAGCTAGAAAAGTTGGTCAACGAATTGTTTGAGCTATCAAAATTGGAAGCCAACCAGATTAGGCCACAAAAAGAGCCCTTTATCATTAGTGAACTTGTAAATGACATAAGTTCAAAATACCAAATCATCGCCATTGATAAAAAGATCAAAATTGAGACCTATTTATCGAAAGAACTTGCGCCTGTATTGGCAGATATTTCATTGATCGAAAGGGTGATTCAAAACCTGCTAGACAATGCGCTTAAATTTACACCCGAAGGCGGAACCATCAGTATAATTACTGAAAAGTGTGTCAATAATACCGTGAAAATCACCATCTCGGATACCGGAATTGGGATTCCTGAGAAAGATCGTGAACGTATTTTTGCCCGCTATTATCGCGCTAACAATTATACTGATTTAAAAAATAGCACAGGACTGGGATTGGCCATTGCCAAAAAAATATTAGACCTGCACGATTCGACACTTGAACTTATATCTGCTGAAGAAAAAGGAAGTTCGTTCATATTTAAATTAAAATGCAACTAAAATTTATCTGATATAAAACTATTTTTATTTATTGCATAAAAAAAGACCGATACATAGTGTGTATCGGTCTTCTTATATTGATTAAGTTTATTACTTTTTAGCTACTGCTGCACTCATTTCTAAAGAAATCGCAGAACGCTCCATTTTCAACTTTCCAGCCATTGTTTCAATAACTACAGTCGTTTCAGCAAGTTCAGCAACTTTACCATGAAGACCACTTTTAGTAACGATTTTATCACCTACTTTTAAAGCGCTTTCGAATTCTTTTTCGTTTTTAGCTCTTTTTTGTTGAGGTCTAATCATAAAGAAATAGATTACCACAAACATTAATAAAAACGGTGCAAATTGAGTTAATTGTTCCATAATTTAAATTCTCTTTTTTTATTTATTAGTCTTACATTAAACCGCGACCGGCTTTAATTAATTTTTTATTAGCCTCCAGTTCTTTTACCAAGTTGTCTAGAATACCGTTGATAAAAATACTACTTTTTGGAGTAGAATACTCTTTAGCTAATTCTAAATATTCATTCAACGTCACTTTTACTGGAATCGATGGGAATTTTAAAAATTCGCAAATAGCCATTTTTAAAATAATAGTATCCACCTCAGCAATACGATCACTATCCCAGTTGGGTGTTTTATCTTCAAATTCTTTTGCTAAAGCCGCTTCGTTCAAGACTGTTTTTCTAAACAAATCTTTCACAAAGTCTTTATCCTCAGCGTCTTTGTATAATTTAGGTACTCTGAAATTATCATCCTCGATTGGTTTCATTCCTCTCAATTGTTTGATAATATGTGTGTTTACCATTGGGATATCGTCTATCCAAGTTAATTTATCGTCTTCAAGAAATTCATATAGTTTTTCGTTTGGAACAATAACTTCCGTGAACAAATCACCAATTAGTTGTCTGTCTTCTTCAAAAGAGCTAGATGGATTACTCATGTACTCTTTGTAAAAAGAGCTCTCTTTAATTGAATTTAACAACAAGGCAATGTAATCCTCGTGCAAGTGCCAAGCATCGATTTTATGTGTTTCTAAAGCGATACTTAAAGAGTTATTTTCGGCAAGAATTTCGAAAATACGATTTTTAATAAATTTTTCGTTTGGCTTGCGCTCTGCAGGAGTTGCAAGATGTTTTAAACTTGATTTATGCAAAAACTCAGTTTCTTTTTTGCAAATTTCCATTAAGGAAGAAATCATTGTAAGGTATAAATCCTGAATATTATCGATACTATGAAAAAGAAACTTCTCTTCTTTTTCTAAATTATCTGAACCATTTTGATGCATCGCATAAATGGATTGCATAACCTTAACGCGAATGTGTCTTCTGTTTACCACCTTGTAAGAACTTTTATAAAATTAGAGTGCGAAAATAAGAATTTCCTTTTTCAAAATAAAATTAAACGATTACAAAAAAAGCAAACCCTCCTATTTAAATGATATAATCATAAAAAAGCCACAGTTTTCCATGGATATCGAAAACTATGGCTATTGTATTAAAGTAACGAAATTAGTTTTTACTATTTTCTATTTTTCTTTGATCGATTCTATTTTGAGCAATGTTCAATGCTGCATGATGCGTTGTTATTCCTTTTGCAACAGCGTAATCTAAAATCTCCAATGTCGTATTATAGATATTCTCTGTTCTAGACATAATTTCAGCTCTGTCGTAATGCGCTAGCTCAGCATATACATTGATAATTCCACCTGCGTTGATTAAAAAATCAGGAGCATATAAAATTCCTCTTTCTTGTAAAATTGCACCGTGAACATCCTCATTTGCTAATTGGTTATTAGCCGCTCCTGCGATCACTTTAGCTTTAATTTTATGTACAGTACTATCATTTATAGTTGCTCCCATCGCACAAGGTGCATAAATATCTACATCGGCAGTATATAAATCTTCTCCTGTGTAAATAGTAGCGCTGTATTTAGCTCCTACTTCGTATAGTTTTTCTTCGTTGATGTCAGCAATCGTAACAATAGCGCCCTCTTTGGTCAAATATTCAACTAAAGTTTCTCCTACGTGACCAATACCTTGAACCAATACTTTTTTACCAGCAAGAGAATCTGATCCAAATTTATGTTTAGCGGCAGCCTTCATTCCCATGTAAACTCCAAAAGCAGTTACCGGTGATGGATTCCCTGCTCCTCCTCTTTCAATAGAAATTCCAGTAACATAAGGAGTAACGTCGCGAACTGTATCCATATCCTTCGTTTCCATTCCTACATCTTCGGCAGTGATGTATCTTCCGCTTAACGAATGTACAAATTCACCAAACTTACGCATCAATTCAGGAGTTTTTTGTGTTTTAGCATCACCCATAATTACGGCTTTACCACCACCAATATTTAAACCTGTGATTGCCGCTTTAAAAGTCATTCCTCTTGACAAACGTAAAACGTCATTCAAAGCAGACCATTCATTAGCGTAATCGAACATTCTAGTTCCTCCCAAGGCAGGTCCCATAACCGAATTATGAATACCAATAATTGCTTTTAAACCTGTATCTTTGTCATTGCAAAATACAATTTGTTCGTGATCATCAAATGATAACTGTCCAAAAACGGGATCCATTTTTTGAAGTTCCTTTCCAGTTGCGAAAGTTGCATCCATAGTGCTAATTTTTATAATATTAATTTTATGAATTTGTCAAAAAGACGAGTCAAAAATACATAAAAAATGAATATATTGAAGTTTAGTTCCAAATATTTATGTTATCATCAGATTGAAAATTAAATTATCTTTTAAAAAGTACCATAAAAAACAACGATTAACCCCAAAAAATAAGATATTCATAGAGGAATATCCTGATTATAATGAAAGAATTAAGTTATTTAAATAAATATTTCGTCAAATACAAATACAGCTTTTCACTAGGAATTGTATTTACCATTATTGCACAAATTTTCATGTTGTTCACTCCTAAATTGATTAGCCAGTCTTTTAAGGTTATTGAAACTTTTTCTAAAGACAAAAGCATCAGTTCAGCTGTGATAAAAGACGAATTAATTTCTAATATTTTGCTCATCATTGCAACGACCATAATTGCAGGATTCTTGACTTTCCTTATGCGCCAAACCTTAATCGTGATGTCGCGCCATATTGAGTTCGATTTAAAAAATGAAGTCTTTAAACAATACGAAAACCTTTCTCAAAATTTCTATAAACAAAATAGAACCGGCGATTTAATGAATCGCATCAGCGAGGATGTGTCCAAAGTTCGTATGTATGTAGGTCCGGCGGTAATGTACTCTATTAACACCATTATTCGTTTTACGATTGTCATTGTACATATGTACAATGTTTCGCCACGACTAACTTTATACACCTTACTTCCGTTACCCTTGCTATCCTATGGAATTTTTAAACTAAGTTCCGAAATCAATAAACGAAGTACCATTTTTCAGCAATATTTATCGAAAGTATCTAGTTTCACACAAGAAATATTCTCAGGTGTTCGTGTCATAAAAGCTTATTCTCTTGAGAAACAGCACCAAAACAACATGGAGAATTTGGCTTTAGAAAGCAAAAACAAAAGCTTAAATCTAGCCAAAGTACAATCGCTGTTTGGCCCCTTAATGATTGCTCTGATCGGGATTAGTAACCTAGTCGTTATTTATTTTGGCGGTATTATGTATATCGACGGAACCATTAAAAGTATTGGTACCATTGCTGAATTTATTTTATATGTCAATATGTTAACTTGGCCTGTTGCCTCTTTAGGCTGGGTGTCTTCGATGGTGCAGGAGGCCGAAGCATCTCAGAAAAGACTGAATGAATTCTTGAAAATTGAACCTGAAATTAAAAACAACAACACAAACAAGTCAGAAATAGAAGGTTCGATCGCTTTCGAGAACGTAAGTTTTACCTATAACGATACTAAAATTGAGGCTTTAAAAGACATCAGTTTTACGATCAAAAAAGGAGAAACAATTGCAATTCTAGGTAAAACAGGTTCCGGAAAATCCTCCCTACTATCGTTGATTTCAAGATTGTATGATACTACATCTGGTTCGATCAAAGTAGATCAAAAAGAGATAGGCTCATTGAACCTATTTGACCTTAGAAACAGTATTGGAATTGTGCCTCAAGACGCTTTTTTATTCTCTGACAGTATCAAAAACAACATTAAATTTGGTAAAGAAAACGCAACTGATGACGAAGTTAAAGCTGCCGCCAAAAGTGCAGTAGTTCACAAAAATATCATGGGCTTCAACAAGAAATATGATACGGTTTTAGGAGAAAGAGGAATCACTTTATCTGGAGGACAAAAACAACGCGTATCCATAGCTCGCGCGATCATAAAAAACCCTCCAATTTTGTTATTTGATGATTGTTTGTCAGCCGTTGACACCGAAACAGAAGAAGCTATATTGAATAATTTATTTGAAATTTGCAAGGACAAAACAACCTTGATTGTTAGTCACCGTGTATCTTCAGCTAAAAATGCGGATACCATACTAATTCTTGAAGACGGAAAAATCATTCAACAAGGTTCTCATAACCAGTTAATAAATCAAGAAGGGTACTACAAGTCATTGTATTTAAAGCAACTTTCAGAAAAAGAATTGCTTTAATTGTTGGATAATAGATATATTTTTAAGATTTTTGGTTACTAATTAACAACCATTTAATTGAGAGAACGGATTATGAGAGAACATGACATGTTAGAAAAAGAAGAGATCTTTTCTAAGGTTTTACGCGCAGGAAGAAGAACTTATTTTTTTGATGTAAGAGCAACTAAAGCCGACGATTATTACATTACCATTACCGAAAGTAAAAAATTCACCGAAGAGGACGGATCTTTTCACTTTAAAAAACATAAAATCTATTTGTACAAGGAGGACTTTGCTGCTTTCGCAGAAATTCTAGAGGACATGACTTCTTATGTTTTAAACCACAAAGGAGAAGAAGTAATTTCAGAAAGACATCAAAAAGATTTTAAAAAGGAATATGCAGCTGAAACAGTAGTTTCGGATGAGGAAGCTTTACCGCAAACATCTAGTTTCACTGATATTGATTTTGACGATATTTAATTTATAATCTATAAATTAAAGCTCTTACTTAACTAAAAGTCCAACAATCAATTGATTTTTGGACTTTTTACATTCAACACAACTAAAAATAATACTACATGACTGAAATCACAAATAAATACCTAGACAAATACGCTGAATTAGTAATTCCGTGGATACTCACTAATGGAGTAAAAATCATTTTCATTATCATTGGAGCTGTAATTCTAAATAAAATTGTTACGACCTTCATAGAAAAAGCAGTGCGAATTGCAGTGCGTCCTGACGGAATCTCATCCCAAGAAGCAGAAGAAAAAAGAGAGAATACCTTGATCCAAATTTTTAATACCACGGCAAGAATAGGTATTATTGTCATTGCAGCTTTAATGGTTTTAGAAGAGTTCGGGGTTGAAATCGCACCCATTTTGGCTGCAGCCGGAATAGTTGGCTTGGCTTTCGGTTTTGGAGGGCAATACCTCATCAGAGATATCATTTCGGGTCTTTTTATTATTCTAGAAAATCAATACCGCGTAGGTGATGTCGTAAGTTTTGATAACGCCAGTGGAACTGTTCAAGAAATTAGCTTACGCAAAACTACCTTGAGAGACCTCGACGGAACGGTACACCATATTCCGCATGGAGAGATCAAAAAAGTTTCTAATTTATCCAAAGATTTTTCTAGAATCAATCTCGATATTGGTGTAAGCTATAACACGAATTTAGAACAGGCCATAACCGTAATTAACAAGGTAGGAACAGCATTAGCAGATGACCCAGAGTGGAAGTCCGCTATTTTACTCGCTCCTCAATTTTTACGTGTCAATGATTTTGCTGACTCGGCTATTATGCTAAAGATTTTGGGGGAGACATTACCTAGTAAACAATGGGAAGTAAGCGGTGAATTACGAAAGCGTTTGAAGGTCGCTTTTGATAACGAAGGAATCGAAATTCCGTTTCCACAAATAGTACTGCACAATGCTACTACTACTAAAACAGTTGATTCCGCTGAAAAAGCATAAAAAATAAAAAACAACTTACTTAAGGTCTATAAATCAATTGATTTGTAGACTTTTTTTTTATCCTACCAGCTTGCTAAAATAGAATCATTCTTGCAAAACTAGGCCCAGTATTGCTTTAGCACATTAATTAAAAGCAGTATATTTGATTAGGATCCAAAATATGCCGCCCAATGTCAAAAAAAATAAATATACCTGATGCTATCGTAGGCCTTACGGATGGAGAAGTCATCAATTCAAGAAAACAATCGGGCACTAATGAACAAGTACACAAACCCACTTATCAATGGTGGATGGCTCTTTTAGAACTGTTCAAAGAACCAATGCTAATTCTACTGATTGCAGTTGCTATTATCTATTTTATTTTAGGCGAAAACAGTGAAGCTTATTTTATGTTAGCGGCCATTGTAGCCGTATCAGGAATTTCTTTTTACCAAGACAATCGAAGCAGAAAAGCGTTAGAAGCACTAGAAAAACTTAATGAACCCTTAAGTACTGTTTATAGAAATGGACTTGCTCAAAAAATCGCTACGACTGCCATCGTACTCCATGATTTAGTAATCGCCGAGGAAGGCAATACAATTAATGCTGATGGCGAAATAGTACATAGTAATGATTTTTCGGTCAATGAATCATCACTAACCGGTGAGCCTTACGCCGTTTTTAAATCAGACAAAAGCAAGGACAACAAAGTATACAGCGGAACGCTCGTAGCGTCAGGATTAGCGGTATACAAAGTCACACAAATCGGGCCCAAGACTAAAATTGGGCAATTGGGCCAATCAATCCTTGACATCAAATACGAGGCTACTCCTTTACAACTTCAAATAGAAAAATTTGTAAAAGGAATGGCTGTTATCGGAATCATTATTTTTTTAATGGTTTGGGGTGTTTACTACTATAAAACGCAAGACATTTTAAACAGTTTACTCAAAGGTTTAACGCTCGCTATGTCTATCCTGCCCGAAGAAATCCCTGTCGCTTTTACTACTTTTATGGCACTAGGCTCTTATCGCTTAATGAAAGAAGGTATAATCGTTAAAAAAATAAGAACAGTAGAAACGCTTGGTAGCGCAACGGTAATTTGCACCGATAAGACTGGGACAATTACAGAGAACACCATGAGCCTACAATCGGTTTATTCATTCGAATCCGATACATTGTATGAGCAAGAAAATTGGAAAAACCCATCAGCAGAGAAAGTCATCGAAATTGCAATGTGGGCTAGCGAACCAGTTCCGTTTGACCCAATGGAAAAATCCCTTCATATTGTTTATAAAAAAACGTCCACTACTGATGTTCGTACTTCATTTCAAATGATTCACGAATACCCGCTAGAAGGGAAACCACCAATGATGACTCACGTATTTCAAAGTGAAAACGGTCAGAGAATTATTGCTGCCAAAGGAGCTCTTGAAGCTATTTTAAAAGTTTCGCATCTTAGCGAAACAAAGTCGGATAAAATACAAACCATCAGTAATAATCTAGCCGCAAAAGGATACCGTATCTTAGCTGTCGCCAAATCAGACTTTAGCGAAACAACTTTTCCTGAAAAGCAAACTCAATTACCTTTTGAATTTGTTGGGCTTGTTGTTTTTTACGATCCTCCCAAAGCAAATATCCAAAAAATCATAAAACAATTTTATGAAGCAGGAATGGATGTAAAAGTCATTACCGGAGACAATAGCGCGACGACAACTGCAATTGCAGCAAAAGCCAATATTAAAAATTCCAATCGCTGCTTAGAGGGAAAAGAAATCATGACTTTACCATCAGATGACATGATCCAAGCCATTCATGAAACGACTTTGTTAACAAGAATGTTTCCTGAGGCAAAATTAGCGGTAATCAATGCACTTAAAATGGACAATCAAATCGTTGCCATGGTTGGCGATGGTGTAAATGATGGACCCGCGCTGAAAGCGGCCCACATAGGCGTCGCTATGGGAAAAAAAGGTACTGAAATCGCAAAATCAGCTGCTGATTTAATTCTGGTTGATGATGATTTTTCAAAAATGATTGTAGCCGTAGCTGCTGGACGTCGCATCTATACGAATCTAAAAAAAGCGGTTCAGTATATTGTGAGTATTCATATTCCTATCATTCTTACGGTATCCTTACCTTTATTTCTCGGATGGATCTATCCCGATATTTTCACACCGGTTCATGTGATCTTTTTAGAATTAGTAATGGGCCCCATGTGCTCTATCGTTTACGAAAATGAACCTGCTGAAAAAAACAGCATGCAACAAATGCCACGACAGTTAGGATCAACTTTCTTATCCTTAAAAGAAATGGCTATTAGCATTATTCAAGGAATAGTAATTACGCTAGGAATATTATTTATTTATCAACTGACAGTGCAAAATGGTGGATCCGAAATTGAAACTCGAACGATGGTTTTTACAACTTTGGTTTTCTCAAATGTGATACTATCCTTGGTCAATCGCTCCTTCTTTTATTCGGTTTTCAGTTCTTTGAAAAACAAAAACAACATGATGGTATTTGTGAATTCCATTACCTTGATTATGCTCGCTATGATAATTTACATCCGTCCAATAGCTGGTTTTTTTGAGGTAGAACCACTTTCTATTTTTCAAATTCTAATTTGCATAGCAGTCAGTCTAATTTCAGTTCTTTGGATTGAAATTTATAAATGGAATAAAAGAAGTACCTCATCACATTAAAATAATACCTATGAAAAACACAATCGTTTCTATACAATGGCTCAGCGATAACTTTCAAGATAAAGATTTAATTATTTTGGATGCGAGCCAACAAGTTAATCAATCCAACGTCCTTCCTGAATTCACCGATATTCAAATTGAAGGAGCTCGCTTTTTTGATATAAAAAATGATTTTAGCGATACCGCTAACCCTTTGCCTAACACCTTTCCCGATCCAAAAGCATTTGAGAATGCCGCTCAAAAATTAGGCATTAATTCCGCAAGTAAAATTGTACTCTACGATAGTTTGGGTATCTATTCTAGTCCGCGGGCTTGGTGGTTATTTCAAATCATGGGGCACGAAAACGTATGGGTGCTCGATGGCGGTCTACCTGCTTGGGTCAAAGCCAACCTCCCCGTAGAAAAAAATGAGATAAAAATTTATCCAAAAGGTGATTTTAAATCCAATTTTAATCCAAATATGGTCAAAAATACCGCAGATGTACTAGCTAATATTCAAACTCAAGATGCTTTATTAATTGATGCGCGCTCCAATGATCGTTTTTTAGGACTAACTCCTGAACCTAGAGCTGGACTAAGAAGCGGACACATTCCTGGTTCTATAAACGTACCTTATACTGACCTTGTTCAAAACGGATATTTTCTATCTAAAGAAAAATTAAAAACTATTTTACCTAATCAAGAGAAACCAATAATTTTTAGCTGCGGTTCAGGAATCACTGCTTGCATCGATTATCTTGCTTATGAAATAATTGGTTCCACAAATGCGAGAGCAGTGTATGATGGATCGTGGACCGAATGGGGTCAAGGTGATAGCTTGCCAATAGAAAATTAAACGATTAATATGAATACAGAATATAAGCTTGATAATCCTGTTTGGTACTCATTGGCTGAAAGCCATAAAAAACATACTTTAAAGTCTGGTACAACTCATTTTTATAATCCCGAGTATTGTGCTTTTGCAGCGTTTAATGAGCCTTCAAACAACGAATCTGATTTGATGACTTATGCCAAGTCGGTTCCCTCTTTTTTTGTTTTTGGTGTGAAACCAAAACTTCCAAAATCATTACAAATCAAGCACGAATTACTATGCTTACAAATGATCATTCGAGACAGAATAGCAATTACATATATGGAGGAAATTGTAAAATTAGATCAAAGCCATAGAGCAGCACTACTTCAATTGGTGCAAATGGTTTATCCTGAATATTTCAAATCTAAAACAGCCGATTTAGGTAATTATTACGGGATTTTTAAGGAGAACCAATTAATAGCCATAACGGGAGAACGCATGCAAATGGATAACTTTATAGAAGTAAGTGCAGTTATTACCCATCCGGACCATATTGGTAAAGGATATGCTAAACAATTAGTAGCTCATACTACAAATGCTATTTTCGAACAGCAAAAAACACCTTTTTTACATGTTGCCGAAGCCAATGTTGGTGCCGTAAAATTATATGAGAAATTAGGCTTTAGTACCCGAATTAAAATAAAAATATGGCAAGTTTCTGAAAAAACACAAGAAGAATGTAAATCGTAATCAAATGATTTTCAGTGTTAATTACTAATTTATATAGTGAATTAAATTTAAAATTTAAACATCAAAAACAAGGAAAAATGAATAGACACATACTACCTATCTACTTGATTATCATTTTATTTACCGCCTCCTGCGCTCTTAAAAAAGAAACCGTAGCACAAACTCCTTACAAATACGCGATCGAAAACCAACAGCTATACGATGTGATTATTGCAATGGACAGTACTTTTTTTGATGCCTACAACAATTGTGATATGAACAAGCAAGCTGGTATTTATGCTGATTCACTTGAATTCTATCACGATCAAGGAGGTTTAATGACTTCCAAACAAGAGGTACTGGACGGAACTAAAAAAAATATTTGTGGTAAAGTAACCAGAGAATTAATTGCAGGAAGCATCGAAGTTTATCCTATAAAAGGATATGGAGCTGTCGAAATTGGACTGCATAAATTTCATAATAATCAGGAACTTGCAGGAACTCCTTCAAAAACCAGTAAATTCATTATCATGTGGCAGTTGACCAATAAAAAATGGCGCATTGCTAAGGTTATTAGTTTGCATTAGGTACTACAATATTATCCAATTCGCAGTCCGTTTTGAATTTTAAAATCGGGTGCGAGTAAAACCACATCACCGTCCTCGCCTACGGCACCAAGAACTAGACATTCACTCATAAACTTCCCAATTTGCTTTTTAGGAAAATTTACAACAGCAACAATTTGGCGATCGATTAAATCCTCTTTGGTATATCGTTTTGTAATTTGAGCTGATGTTTTTAAAACTCCAATAGTTTCCCCAAAATCAATGGTCAGTTGGTAGGCGGGTTTTCTTGCTTCGGGAAAATCATTGACCTGTAGTATGGTTCCAATGCGCATTTCGGTTTTTTCGAACTCTTGCCAACTTAAATTATTTTCCATCACTTTCTCTTTTGAACTTATTGCCAACTAAAATAATCCTTTTTCCATAAAAATGAGTCTTTTTCACTAACTTTAAGGTTCAACCCACAAATTACAATTTGCAATGGCTAAAACAGCTTCAAACATGTTACCACTTGGAACAAAAGCTCCTAATTTTCATTTACCCGATCGGACTTGGAGTAAGGAAACTTTCTCGTTTGCTGACCTACGTGGTGAAAAAGGAACCCTAGTATTTTTTATTTGTAATCACTGTCCGTTTGTCCATCATGTAATTGAAGAAGTGGTGATGATTGCTAATGATTATCGTGTTCAAGGGTTGGGTATTATCGCCATATCTAGTAACGATGTCGAAAATTATCCGCAAGATAGTCCTGCTTTAATGACGGAATATGCTTTCGAGAATAATTTTGAATTTCCTTATTTATATGATGAAAGTCAGGCTGTGGCCAAAGCGTACACTGCAGCTTGTACACCCGATTTCTTTTTATTTGACAATCAAGATAGCTTAGTGTACCGAGGACAATTAGACGATAGCCGTCCCGGAAACGGAATCCCGTTAAGTGGAAGCGACTTGAGAGGAGCCATTGATGGAATCGTATACAACAGAACTATAAATCCTGACCAAAAACCCAGTATTGGCTGTGGTATCAAATGGAAATAAGTATGCCGTAGTTGTAAATAGTAAAAAATCCCATTTCGTTTTAAACGAAATGGGATTTTTAAGTATGTATTGAGATCTGTTAGAAAAGAATCTCTGACTGCGTCTATTTATTTAACGTCCATTAATTCAACGTCAAAAATCAAAGTAGCATTTGGTGGAATCACTCCTCCTGCACCCGCTGGTCCGTATCCTAAATCAGAAGGAATAACAAAACGCGCTTTGTCTCCAACTTTCAATAAAGCAATACCTTCGTCCCATCCTTCGATCACTTGACCTTGACCTAATTTGAATTCGATTGGTTTTTTTCTTGGGTAAGAAGAATCAAATACTTTTCCAGTCTCTAATGAACCTTCATAGTGAACCGCTACTGTTTTACCAGCTTCGGCTTGTTTTCCTTCTCCTCTTTGGATGAATTGGTAACGCAATCCGCTTTCTGTTTTTTCGAAACCAGCAGCTAATGTTTCCATTTTAGCTTCTGATTCTGCTTTTAAAGCTGCCATTTTTTTCAAACGTGCTCCTTTTAAACTTACAAAAGCTTCAATTGCATTCCATTTCTCAGCCTCTGCACCTACTCTTACAATCTCTAAAGATTCTAATTTATCTCCTTGAGCAACTGCATCAACAACATCTTGTCCTTCGATAACATGTCCAAAAACAGTATGCTTACCATCTAACCAAGAAGTTGGTACATGTGTAATATAAAATTGTGATCCGTTTGAACCTGGTCCTGAATTCGCCATTGCTAAAATTCCTGGTCTGTCATGTTTCAAACTTGGGTGAAATTCATCATCAAATTTGTATCCTGGATCACCAGTACCGGTACCTTGAGGACAACCACCTTGGATCATAAAATCAGGAATAACTCTATGGAAATTTAAACCATCATAAAACTTTTGTCCTTGAGGCTTAATTTTGTTTTCCATGTTTCCTTCTGCAAGAGCTACAAAATTACCTACAGTTCCTGGAGTTAATTCATGCTCTAATTTTACTAAAATTGACCCTTTTGAGGTGTTGAATTTAGCATATATTCCGTTTTCCATCTTTAATTATTTTTATTGAATTGCAAATTTACAAATTAATTTTTTATCCCTTTACACTTTCTACCCGTTTTGCTTTGGCTTTATAGGTAAAAGCATATACTAAGAATGCCAAAAAGGACAACAACAAACAACCTAAAGCTAGGGCATGCCAACCACCAAATTGCCACAAAAACAATCCAAATGCCGAACCTGCCGCTGTTCCTAAAAAACTAAACGACATAAAAACGGTATTCATTCTGTTTCTAGCTTCGGGCATGATTGAATACACTCTTGTTTGATTGGAAATATGAACTCCTTGTAGACCAATATCAATAAGTACGATACCGATAACAATCCCGACAACACTTGCCGCTGAAAAGTAAAAAACAATAAAACTCAAAGCAATTAAAGCACAACCGTATCCAACGGCTACTCTCGAACTCCCTTTATCTCCCAACTTACCTACTAAAGGAGCCGCTAATGCTCCTGAGGCACCCACGATTCCAAATAAACCGATAGTCGCGCTATTGAAATTAAAAGGCTCAGCAGATAATAATAGCACCATCGTAGTCCAAAAAGCACCAAATTGTGCAAAACTAAAAACGTTGATCAATGTAGCTTCACGAAGCAATGGTTGTTCCTTAATTAAGGTAAATAGCGAACCGATTAGCTTACCATAAGATCCTTGAAAAACAGGCTTATTGTAAGGAAATTGTTTTTTTATTATAAAAAACAGCAACATACAAAGACCTGCTGCAATCCAGAACATGGCGCGCCAACCCAGTACTTCTCCTATAAAACCACTCAATGTTCGTGACAGTAAAATCCCAACTAAGAGTCCGCTCATAATCGTTCCTACCACTTTACCTCTATTCTCAGGAGCACTTAGAGACGCAGCTAGTGGTAAAATAAGTTGAGGAACAATAGAGGTAATCCCGATTAAAAGGGAAGCGATTTCTAATACAAGATAACTTTGAGCAGTTGCTGCAATTATCAACGCGATAACTGAGGCAAATGTAGTGTAGAGGATTTGTGTTTTTCGCTCTAATTTATCACCAAGGGGAACCATAAAAAACAAGCCAATGGCGTAGCCCGCTTGCGTGAGGTAGGCAATTGTACCTGCATCGGCATGTGGAATTTTGAATTCGTCAGCGATTAATATGATAAGGGGTTGACAATAATATAAATTGGCAACAATTAGTCCTGTGGCAACGGCCATAAACAGGACATTTTTTCTTGATAATTCCATTGTGCAAAAGTAAGTCGTGTTTTACAATGTTTTATTCTAAACAAAAGCTAATAATTCTATAAAAGTAGATTAAAGTAAAAACCTCATTAGATTGTCACTAATGAGGTTTGACCTATTTATTACTGATTCCTTATTGTTGTAAACTATCTAGTGCTTTAAAAATTTCAGTTGCCTCTGCTCTATTGCGGTACTCAGCATCTAAAAAAGTATATACAATGGTACCATCTTGACCAATTACATAAGTTGCTGCCAGTGGTAATTCATTCGACTCATCACCGTTGTAACCATGCAAATCAAATCCGTTTTGGTAAGAAGTAGCCACGTCATCGGTTAATTTAAAGACAATTCCGTAGTCCTTTGCAACTTTGTTCCCTACATCGCTTAGTACTTCAAATTGTAATTGGTGCTTCTCAGCAGTCGACATGGATTTGTCAGGTAACTCTGGTGTTAACGCCAATAAATTTGCTCCTTTTAATTGAATCGCCGGTAATTGCTCTTGCAAATAATGCAAAGTCATATTGCAATACGGACACCATCCACCACGGTACCACGTCAATACCACTGGTCCCTTTTTGAGGTAATCACTTAATTTAACCTCTTTACCTGTTGCATTTGTTAAAGCGAACTCAGGTGCGATGTCGTCATTTTTCTTAGCGGTCGCAATTAAGTTTTGACGTACTACATCCGCTATTCCTTCAGCATATATTTCCTTGATTTGATCGGGTGCTTTAGCTTCCCATGCATTTTTTGCGCTATCTAAAGTTTCTTGTAAACTGATCGTATTTTCTGAACTCATTTCTTCTTTTTTAATGTGTAAGACAAAGGTACGATTGTCAAACCCAAAGTGTAGTTTCAAAATTTAATGAAAAGGTTATAAAATCTGTACTTTTTTGAAGCTAAATTGCCAATTTACAACCCAATTTGGTATGTATTCTACTTTTGTTTTTAGCCCAGATGGAAACGGCATCCTATTGTGCCGGGGTTCGGCACGATAGATATAGTGTACAGCTGGAATTGCTCCAAAAAAAAATGACATCCATTACGAATGTCATTTTTTAGTTTTGTATTCAAATGCTATTTTTCTAAAAGTCCTGCGTTTCTTAAATACGGTTCGATTTCCATGTCGTGACCAATAAATTCTTTAAAGGCTTGGTTTAAATCGACGCTGTTCCCAACTGATAGAATGTATTTTCTAAAACGTTCGCTGTTTTCTCTTGTCAAACCGCCGTTAGCTTTCATCCAGTCATACACATTATAATCTAGTGTTTTTGACCAAGTGTAAGCATAATAACCTGCTGAATAGCCGCCTGACCAAATGTGTGCAAAGTAAGGTGTGTGGTATCGTGTAGGTGTTTCATTAACTAACAATCCGTATTTTTCTAAAGCTTCTTTTTCGAAAATTAATTTTGGTTTAAAATCGGCTTCATTCGCACCGGTATGCCAGTTCATATCTAAAGTAGCTGCAGCCAAAAGCTCCGTCACATCGTATCCTTTGTTGAACGTATCGGCTTTTTTAATTTTATCGATTAATTCTTGCGGAATCACTTCCTTAGTTTGGTAGTGGATCGCATAATTTTTCAATACTTCAGGATCTAAAGCGGCATGCTCATTGATTTGAGAAGGAAATTCTACGAAATCACGAGGTACGGCTGTTCCTGAAAGACTGGTATAGTTTTGATTAGCAAATAAACCGTGTAAGGTATGTCCAAATTCATGAAACATAGTCGTTACATCATCAAAACTAATTAAAGATGGATTTCCGTTTACTGGTTTTGCAAAATTATACACGTTAACAATTACTGGTTTTTGCTTTAGGTAATGCGATTGGTCTACAAAATTGCTCATCCAAGCACCACCATTTTTATTGTCTCTCGTATAGAAATCTAGGTAATAGATCGCCATTGATTTTCCGTCATTGTCAAAAACTTCGTAAGCCACAACATCAGGGTGATATACTGGTAAATCTGGACGCGCTTTAAAAGTAATACCGTACATTTTTTTAGCAGCAAAGAAAACTCCTTTTTCAAGAACGGTTGTTAACTCAAAGTAGGGTTCCACTTGACTTTCGTCCAAATCATATTTGGCTTTACGCACTTGCTCAGAATAAAAATTCCAATCCCAAGGCTCTAATTTAAATCCGCCTTTTTGAGCATCAATTAGATCTTGAATTTCTTTAGCTTCTACTTTAGCTTTAGCAACAGCTGGAG
>NZ_JAQWTM010000239.1 GCF_029242675.1 Flavobacterium sp. | reverse complement strand
TAACGCCATATTTTCTAGAAATTGCCGTCAATTCCTCTTTGGCCTTGTATATACTCCAATTCGCCATTAGGTAACCACCATCCTTAGTTCCGTCAGAGAAACCTAACATAATGGTCTGCTTCATTTCTCTTGCCTTTAAATGATTAAAATACGCTTGGTTCGTATACAATTGCTCCATAATGGTATGTGCGTTCATCAAATCATCAACGGATTCAAATAACGGCACCACATCAACAGTAGGAGTTTCCCAATCGCATAGACGAATCATAGCAAAAGTCTCCATTACATTTAAAGCACTTTCATTATTGCTTATGATATATCTATTGGCGCCAAGTTCACCATTGTTTTCTTGTATTATCTTGATAGATTGAATGGATTCAATAGTAGATTTTGTAATTTCATTAGAGAAATTAGCAGCATCTAACTTACCCGAAACCGTAGCAAGAACCTCAAATTTTTCGGTTTCAGTCAACTCGTAATAGTTTGATGGAAAAACGGCAACCGCCGCATTTACATAAAAATCAAAAATATCTTTGAAAACTTGATCATGAATTTTACTGTTTTGACGAATATCCAAAGAAGCAAAATGGAAACCAAATAGATTTACTTTAATAATTAAAGCTTCCAATTGATCCAAATAAAGAGATTGATGCTGTGTTACAACAATGGTTTTAATCTTATTTAATTGCGCCTTAAATTCTTCTAAAGTAATGAAAATATCACCCTTTGAATAAAACACAGAACGGTAAAGTTTGTGTTCAAGTTCCGTAATTAAAACATCTACATTATAGAAAGTTAGCTTTCTCTTTAAATTTCGTATTTCTATATAATAACACTTTAAAATAGAGGTTCTCAAACGCTCTGCTACTTTCAATGTTATCTCGGTTGTCACAAAAGGATTTCCGTCTCGATCTCCACCTGGCCAAAAACCTAATTTGATCAATGCATTCTGAATTGATTCGCCTTGAAACACGTTTTTCTGCAAGTAATGAACCATATCACCCGAAGTATGGTAAAAAACATTTTCGAGGTACCAAATTAAGCTTACTGCTTCATCAAAGGGATTGGGTTTCTCATTCTTTATAAAAGGCGTCTTCCCTAGCTGAGCTAAAAGTTCCTTGATATTCAATAAATTATTTCCGCGAATAGCATCAGTTAAATCGTTTATAATTCCTAAAACAGACCCTGGATAAAACTGAGTAGGATGCGCTGTAAGCACTGTTCTAACATTAAAATCTTCTAAAAACGCAATAAGTTCTGCCTTTTTCCCTTTCGCTTCGGCTTTTTCTTTTATATCGCGCAACGACCCACGACCTTCCATATTGTTTACAATAGGAAAAGCAGCATCTTCAACGGCATCAAATAAAACAATTTGGCGTTCGATATATTGAATAAAACGAAACATCAAATCTATTTTATCCTTCTCATCATCGGACTGTAAATATTTTTTGGAAAAATAATCCATAATTTCTTTTGGCGTCTGTGATCGCTTGAATCCTTTTTCACAAACTTCTGTAAATAAAGGAAGTAAAACCCCTGTATTATCAATAGAATCAAAAGGTAGCGTAATAAATACACTATTGTAAATATTGTATTTAGAGAGCACGTTTTCATTAAAACGTTGGATTTTAGGTAAAGTATACATGAGGTGTTGTAGTTGGTTAGTGGTAGTTAAAATAGGTGTAAAAAAATAACCTCAAGAACTAACTTGAGGTTATATTACATAAATATAGCATTCAAGTAAATTACATGTTTTTAAAGATCGTGTGCATCAAACGCTTTTTGTCGTTAATACTTTCCTCAAGAGAAATCATAGTTTCAGTTCTATAAACACCTTCAATATCATCAATCATAAAGATTACGTCTTTAGCATGCTTGGTATCTTTAGCTCTAATTTTACAGAAAATATTAAATTTTCCTGTTGTCACAGAAGCCACCGTTACAAATGGGATTTCGTTAATACGTTGTAAAACAAACTTAGTTTGAGATGTGTTGTTTAGAAAAACACCAACATAAGCGATGAAAGAATACCCTAATTTATCATAGTCAAGAACTAATGAAGATCCCATAATAATCCCAGCATCCTCCATTTTTTTAACCCTAACGTGTACGGTACCAGCAGAGATCAGCAGTTTTTTTGCAATATCTGTAAAAGGAACTCTCGTATTATCAATCAACATATCTAAAATTTGGTGATCTACTTCATCTAAACGGAACTTACTCATATTTCATTAATTAACATTATTATTTAGTTGTGTTGCAGTATAAAAATATACATAAAAAAGGCAAAGTTATCAAAAAAGTTACTTTATTATCAAACCATTAACAATTTTTATACTTTTATTTAAATAAAAATTGGCTTTTTTACCTAATTTCGGAAAACCATCTTCATCATCTGAATACAACGCTTCGTTCGCATCATACACATAATGACCATAGTAACCTTCTAAATCACCAATTTCTACAAAATAAGCGTTAAAAGTAATCATATTCTCAATTAACTCTTCCTTATACTGCAATGCAAAATTCGTTATTTTTTCGATACCATCATAATTAATTCTAACCTTTTTATATATAAAATCATAAAAAACAGCATTATTTTGAGGAATATTCAAATATTCGTCAATTCTATTAACAACTATATCGTTTTCGTAAATTGCTAGAAAACTCGAAATCAATGCGACAAATGCATATTTCCTTGTTTGCTCTCGCTGATAATCATCCTGAAAATGTCCTGCCTCAAATAAAATAGTAGGCGTTCCCAAATACTGAAAAGTATCCCCAATACAATTGATATTAAAAGAATCATCAAAACGTCCGATTTGTCCCGGAATAAGCTCTTGTAACACCTCATTAATCGCTACTATGACATTAATTGCTTTTAAACGTGATGCATTTACCTCACGGGCGGCATTATAGGAAGGTGCTAGAAAAGATAATGTTGCAGTTTTCCCAGTATCACTAACTCCAAAAATGGTACGCTGATCATGTAAGTTATAGCAATAATCTGGATTAAACGAATTGTATTCAGCTTGTAAAACCCTGCTTTCGGGTTGTGTGAGGTCCTGAGAATCTCGATTCAGATCTACTTTACTGGCATTTTCTCTAGTATACAATTCTGAACCATCTGGATTTAGCATCGGAATGCAACAAAAAGAAAAACGGTCTAGCAGTTTAGTAGCTAAATCCGATTTAGAGTGCAGCAAATTCAAAAAATCAAACAAGGCTTTCGTAGTGGTACTTTCATTTCCATGCATTTGAGACCATAGTAAAATTTTTATATTTCCTGTCCCAATGAGGTATTTATAAATAGGTTTGCCCAAAACCGATTCGCCTATAACGGAAAGCTGATTGTTAGTATTTAATCGTTTTAAAATAGGTTCAATTGAATCTAAAGTTACGTATCTCCCGCTAATAGATTGGTCCTTGTTGTCAGTGAATAATGCTTCGAAATTCATATCTAATTATTAATTTACAAAAGTAAACATCTTTATATTTACAAATGTAAACAGTAAAAAATATCGATATTTTAGAAATGTAAACACTATTTCTAGGTTTAAAGTAAACTAAGTACAATAGCTTGTATACAATTGTTACCCATTTTATTGTTAAGTAGTATGTATTTACTATTCAATGCTTTATGATTACTTATATTAACCATTACTTATTGTTATTATTCCCTATTTTAATAATTTACAATTGTAATATAGTAGTTTCGGACTTTTTTAATTACATTTGTAACAGTTGAAATAAAAAAATAATTTACAATGGTAAACACAGAAGATTTCATAAAACGTTTGGAGATTATCTTAGACTACTACAGTTTAAATGCCTCTGGTTTTGCCGACAAAATTGGCGTACAACGCTCTAGCTTGTCTCACCTACTTTCTGGTAGAAATAAGCCAAGTCTTGATTTTATTCTGAAAATTTTAGAGGTTTTCCCTGATGTAGATTTGTATTGGATTTTGAATGGAAAAGGAAACTTTCCTAAAAATGAAGAAGCCACTCCTGAGAAATTAGCTCCCGCTACTCCAACGGTTGCAGCTGACAAAAATGAGATAGGAAATTTATTCAGCGAAAATGCAAAAGAAAAAAGTAATACTCCAGCAGCAGAAATTGAAATAGCAGCCATTGCAAATTCATTTCCTGCTACCAACAATGAAAAAAATGAAATCGAAAAGATCGTAATCTTTTATAAAAACGGAACTTTTAAAAGTTATGTTCCTTAAATGGACTTGCTACTTTTACGGACAATATATCACATTCGATGATGCAAGCTGCTTTTAATACTTTAGAAAACCTGAAATATAATAAGTTTTTATTTTTCAGGGACCCAATAGCTTTTCTCTGGAATTTTACCAACCACACCTCTATAATGTTCTAAAAGTGCTGCCAAATCGTTTTCAAGGTCACCTGTTGGAGCGATAGGACGTCCTAGATTTACTTCTTTTTTACCAAAATCAAAGGCTACGGGAACAATAGGAACATTGGCTTTTAAAGCTATGTAATAAAAACCTGTCTTAAGCGTACTTACTTTGTCTCTGGTTCCTTCAGGAGCTACCGCCAACCTGAATGTTTCTTTTTTATCAAAAATGGCAGCGATAGCATCTACTTTGTTTAAACCGCCGGATCGATCTAAGGGTTCTCCTCCCATGAACTTGAAGTACGAACGCAGTGGAAAACGAAATAACTCTTTTTTGCCTACAAAATTCATTTCTAGGCCCGTAATTCCCCTTGTGAAAATACCTAAGTAAAAATCGTGAGCACTGGTATGTGGCATGACCATCATCACACATTTTTTCAAAGCGGGATCGATGGTTCCAACAATTTTCCAGCCCATGAGTCTAAAGAAAATAAATTTATAGATAAGCTTCTTCATATTTGCAATTTTGATGCAAAATATATAATTTAAACCTTATTTTTCAATAAATCTGATTCTATGCTAAAAAAATAGGAAGTTATTTTTTACCAATAAACATATATAGCACTAAATCAGCTATTAGCAAGACACTTGAAGTGACTTGGGCTAATGGCGAATTAGTTTTAGATTCAGCAAATACCAATTATTCGTACGGAAGTTTACAACGTATTTTAAAATATGGTTTGGAGAATATTGGCTTTGAAAAAATCAAACAAATGAACGAAATACTCGTTCTAGGTGTGGCGGGAGGCAGTGTGATTAAAACGCTAGTAGAAGATATTAAGTTTACAGGAGCAATAACGGGTGTTGAAATCGATGCCGAAATTATTACCCTTGCCAATGAGCATTTTAAACTAAATGAGATTCCGAATCTTCAAATTATTATAGATGATGCTTTTGAGTTTGTGCTGAAAACAACTAAAAAATATGATTTAATTCTAATTGATATTTTTCAAGACACAACTATGCCAGCCTTTTTATTTGAATCCTTCTTTACGAAGCGAATTTGCTTTTTGCTCAAGCAAAAGGGTTTTGTTCTTTTTAATACCATGATTCTGGACGAGCCTAATAGTTTTCGCAACAAAAAATACTTGGCTGATTTTAAGGAGCCTCATTTTAGCATGCGAACATTGCCCAGAGTAGAACAACATAATGAGCTTATTATCATTGAAAGCGTGGCGCTCTAAAAGCTGTCAAATTACAACACATAAAAAAGCCGCAATTGTAATCATTGCAGCTTTTTCATAATTGGTATTCTATTTTTATCTTGTAGCTAAGTAGCTGATAACATTTTTCTCTATGCGATCATCAATGTTAGCGATATCGGCTTTTAAAAATTTTTCACCTAGAATATTTTCATATAATTCAATGTATCTTTCTGAAACCGACTCTATATACGCCTCAGTCATCTCTGGAATTGCTTGTCCGTCCTGTCCTTGAAAACCATTTTCAATCAACCAACGACGAACAAATTCTTTAGATAATTGCTTTTGTTCTTCGCCTTTATCTTGTCGCTCTTGATAGCCTTCTGCGTAAAAATAACGAGACGAATCCGGTGTGTGAATTTCATCGATTAAAACGATTTTACCTTCTTTTGTTTTACCAAATTCGTATTTGGTGTCCACTAAAATCAATCCTCTACTAGCTGCAATCTCTGTTCCTCTTTGAAACAAGGCACGTGTATATTTTTCAAGAACAAGGTAATCTTCTTCGGTAACTATTCCGTTAGATAAAATTGCTTCTCTAGAAATATCCGCATCATGTTCTCCATTGTCTGCTTTGGTCGTTGGCGTAATAATTGGCTCCGGAAATTTATCGTTCTCCTTCAGCCCTTCGACCATTGTTACTCCACAAATCGTTCTTTTGCCTTGAGCGTACTCCCTTGCGGCATGACCTGACAAATAGCCTCTAATAACCATTTCGACTTTAAAAGGATCACACAAATGACCAACAGCAACGTTGGGATCCGGAGTTGCAATGAGCCAATTCGGGACGATATCGGCTGTTAATTCCATGAATTTAGTTGCAATTTGATTCAGAATTTGACCTTTATACGGAATCCCTTTTGGTAAAACCACATCAAAAGCCGAAAGCCTGTCTGTAGCCACCATGACCAATAATTCGTCATTGATATTGTAAACTTCTCTGACTTTACCACGGTAAACCGATTTTTGTTCAGGAAATGTAAAATTAGTAGTTGTAATTGTATTCATTGTTGTGTGTTATTGTTTTGGCAAAAGTAGGTTTTTAGTAAAGATACGCAAAATACTAACTTCCTTTTTCTGCGTTGCTTTTAACTATTTTTGTAATAGTGAGTTGTTGAATAAATTTAAAATTCGGCTGTATTCATCTACCCAAGAATAGGTTTCTTTGAATCCATGTGCTTCAACTGGGAAAGAGGCCAAAGTCCAGTTTTTCTTTCCAAGTTCAATGAAACGCTGCGAAAGGCGCACAATGTCTTTATATTCCACATTATTATCTACCATTCCGTGCAACATAAGCAACTCACCCTTCAAGTTATCCGCAAAATAAATAGGGGAACTTTTTTTGTAGGCCAAAGGGTCCGTTTCTGGGAAATTTAAAATATTCCCTGTATATCCATGGTTGTAATGAGCCCAATCCGTTACTGATCGTAAAGCAGCTCCCGCTTTGAATTCCCCGGGAGTGGTTACCATTCCCATTAGCGTAATAAAACCACCGTACGAACCACCGTAAATTCCTACTCTACCGGCATCAATATTTAGATTGTCTACTAAATATTTTTTACCATCAATTTGATCTAATAAATCTTTTCCGCCCATAAAACGGTAAATCCCAGTTCTAAAATCTCTACCATAACCATCACTACCGCGGTAATCAATATCCAAAACCGTATAACCTGCATCTGTTAGCAAATTATGAAACATGTATTCTCTGTGGTAGGTACTCCAGTAATTGTGTGCGTTTTGCAAATATCCAGCGCCGTGTACAAAGATAATCGCCGCTTTATTGGCATTGCTGCTTTCGGGCTTATACAATCGAGCATTGACCATAGTACCATCTTGCGCTTTAAAACTGATTACGTCAGGGCTGCGCCAAGGATAGGCATTAAATTCAGGAGTTGTCGAAAAAGTAATTTGTTCTTGAACAGGATTCATTTTGTTGTCTGCCACAAATAATTCCCAAGGTTTATTTTTATAAGAATAGCGGAATACTAATTTGGTCTCATCAGGAGACAAGCTGGTTTCATAGGCACCGTCTTTTGTTAATATCGGTTGTAGTTTAGCATCGGCTACAGCCAATTTGTAAAAATTTCGATTTCCAGGATGAATAGTCGTTGTTGTTAAAT
>NZ_JAQWTM010000235.1 GCF_029242675.1 Flavobacterium sp. | reverse complement strand
CTTTCCAACAGATCTTTCTGAAGCCACAAGAATTAATTCATCCTCATTACCAACAAAATTTCTCTCTGCTAAAACCTGTAACATAACTTCGCCAACCATTCCAGTTGCACCTACTACTGCTATTTTCATTTTATATTTAATTTAGGACTGTTATTTTAATGATACAAAAGTAAGTAATAAAGAAATAAAAATAATACCGTTCACAAAAAGTAACAAAATGTTACAATTATAACAAAAAGAAAAACCATTCGCCGCAGCGAATGGTTAAGTTGAACATATAATGTAGCGGTCTTATTTTTTTAACAAATCTCTAATTTGAGTAAGTAATTCCTCTTGAGTAGGTCCAGCTGGTGCTGCAGGCGCAGGTGCAGCTTCTTCTTTCTTTTTCAATTTTTCAGCGGCTCTTAAAATAACAAACACAAAAAATGCTATAATCACAAAATTAATGATCGCTTGCAATAGATTACCATAAGTAATTACGGCTGCTCCAGCTGCTTTAGCGGCGTCAAGATTAGCGTAGCTTTCCCCATTTAATGCAATAAACTTAGTTGTAAAATCAACACCTCCCGTCAGCAAACCTACAACAGGCATAATAATATCGTCGACGGCTGAACCTACAACTTTACCAAAAGCACCACCAATTACTACGGCAGTTGCTAAACTTAATACATCGCCCTTCATTAAAGAGGCCTTAAAATCACTGAAAAATCCCATACTTTTGTTTTTTAGATTAATACTTTTTTTTAGAACTCTAAGATATGTTAAAAAATTCTTAATGATAAAAAATCTCGTTAAGTATCAATTATCATCGATAAAAAACCCGTTTTACACGCTGGGAAATACTAGTTAATACCTCATATGGAATGGTATTCAGCTTTTTGGCGATGTAAGAAACAGTGGGTTTGTCCCCAAAAATAATAACCGAATCACCCTCAGTGCAATCAATATCTGTAATATCCACCATCAGCATGTCCATACAAACACTGCCCAAAATTTTGGCTTTTTTATCTTTGATAGAAACAAAACCAAGACCATTTCCCCAAGTCCTAGAGATTCCATCTGCGTAACCTATAGGAATAGTAGCCACACGAGTGGGTCTATCGGCAATAAATTTACGACCGTAGCCTACACTCTCGCCAGCAGCAATCATTCTTGTTTGTGAAATTACCGATTTCAATGTCCCTACGTTTTCAAGGTATTTCTGCTCCGCTGGATCATTGGAAACGCCGTACAAACCAATCCCTAGCCGGACCATATTGTACTGCGAGTTCGGAAAATTACTGATTCCTGAGGTATTTAAAATATGACGAATTGGGTTGATCCCTAGTTCGTTTATAATTCTCGAAGATAATTTTTCAAATAGCTGTATTTGACCGTTGGCAAAATCCAAATGCTGCTGATCATCACTAGTAGCGAGGTGTGACAATATACTTTGAACCTTAACCGAAGACTCGTTTTTTAAGGTGGAAATTAATTCCTCTAAATTATTTTCCTCAAAACCCAAACGGTGCATTCCAGTATCGACTTTTATATGTATCGGAAACTGCTGTAGGTTTTTTTGTTTGGCAATTTTTAAAAAAGCATGCAATCCCTTTAAACAATATATTTCAGGCTCTAACTTGTAGTGAATTATGGCTGCAAAGCTGGTGTTCTCTGGGTTTAACACCATAATAGGCGTTTTTATCCCTCCATTTTTTAACGAAATGCCCTCATCGGCGAAAGCCACACCCAAATAATCAACCTTATGATGCTCAAGTAATTTTGCGATTTCTAATCCTCCGTTTCCATAGCCAAAAGCTTTTACCATTACCATCGTTTTTACCTTTGGCGCAAGCTTAGACTTGAAAAAATTTAGATTATAACTAATGGCATTCAAATTAATTTCGAGCACCGTTTCATGCGTCTTCTCTTCGAGCATGTAAACAATTTCTTCAAATTGAAAAGATCGTGCTCCCTTAATTAAAATGGTTTCATTGCTAAAATCGAGTGTGTCAAATTTCGCAATAAAATCAGCAGTAGTTTCAAATGTGATACAGTTTATAAAGGACTCTTTAAAATTTGAAATGGTGTTACCTATTCCGATAACTCTCGTGATATTATTTGAAACTATGAGCTGCGCTACTTTAGAATACAACTCCTCTATCGATAAGCCACTTTGAAAAATATCCGATAAAATCAAGGTTTTTTTAGAAAATTGCTTTTGGCTCTCTAAAAAATCCAAAGCGATTTTTAAAGACTGAAAATCAGAGCTGTAACTATCATCGATTATACTACAATTGTTAATTCCGGTTTTCACTTTTAATCGCATTTCAACCGGAAACAGTAGTGCCATTCGAGACTGAATCGTTTCAAAATCGTATTTAAAATAGAGCAATACGAGAAAACACGAAATGGCATTTTCAATCGAAGCCTTATCTTGAAAAGGAATTTGTAGTTGATAATCGGTGCCTTGATAGTGACAGGTCAAGGTGGTTTGTGCATTTACTGTTTCGGTTTTACTCACAAAAACAGCTGCCGTTTTATCTTTGTAGCTCCAAGAAAATAAATTTGTGCCTAACGGTATACAGGAATCAACTAACTTATTTTTCTGATAAATAAGAATTTCACAATGCTTAAAGAGTAGTAGTTTTTCTTTGATCTTTTGCTCCGTACTTTCAAAACCTTCATCATGCGACGATCCTATACTCGTGAGTACGCCTATAGTTGGTTTGATAATCTCCTCGAGCTTAGCCATCTCAGCGACTGTAGAAATTCCGGCCTCGAAAATTCCTAAATTGTGCTTTTCGTTTATAGAAATGACAGACAAAGGCACACCCACTTGAGAGTTGTAACTTTTAGGACTGCGTATCACATTATAATCCGGACTTAATAAAAAATTAAGCCATTCTTTTACAATAGTTTTGCCATTACTACCTGTTAGACCAATTACCGGGAAATGGAATAAACTACGGTAATACCCTGCAAAAAGTTGCAGTGCCTGGAGTGTATCCTCTACAACCAAAAAATTAGCGCGATCCCTACATCCATCAGGAATATAACGAACAACAAAATTTTGTACCCCAATGTCTAATAAATCATTGATGTAACTATGTGCATCATTATTAGGTCCTACGATGGCAAAAAACAACGTACTCGAGCTGTTTTGCAAAGAACGACTATCGATAGAAACCGAATCGATCGTCGCAGCTGTTTGAATGCCAATAAAACGAGATTGAAGAACCGGAACAATGCTTTTTATGGATATACTCATGATTAATTTTAACTGCTATTAAATTGGGTTTGTTAAGTACCTACCCAACCTTTCCCCAAAAATAAGACTTCTTTTCAAAACAAGGGTAATTGCAAGCCACTATTTGCTTTCGTCAGTTTAATATAACTAGCTTTCAAAAAGTAGTTAACTACTTGCTTATACAGTTTTTCGTGTACACTATAATTGCTATATTTGTAAATCATATCAACACATTACCGCCTTGAAAAAACTACTAATTCTTGTCTCCTACTTTTTTCATCCCGTTTTTATACCGGTATTCGCGACTCTATTTTATTTATTTACTAAGAAAACAACATTCGTATTTCAGGAACAGCTATTTATCTTATTACAAGTTTTTATAGTAACCTTAGTAGTCCCTATTTTGTTTTTCTTTTTATTGAAGGTGACAGGCAAAATTAGTTCGGTGATGGTACCTGAAATTTCAGAACGCAAACTACCCTTGGTGATTCAGTCGTTTTTGATTATCATATTAGTAAAGCAAAGTATCACCCTAGAACGCTATAGCGAACTGCATTTTTTCATGCTTGGCGCTTTAATGAGTACATTAATCGCTCTCATTCTTTTATTTTTTAAGTCAAAAGCGAGCCTGCACATGATGGGAATTACGGGACTAACGCTATTCTATTTTGGCTTAAGCATAGCGTACCAAATACAAAACATCGTTTTATTTGCAATACTCATTTTCATTACTGGTCTAGTAGCCTCGTCTCGCTTAGAAATGAAAGCACATACTATTAAAGAAATATTAGTAGGAATGCTTTTAGGAGGTGGACCTCAGCTTTTACTGATGCCATTATGGTTATAGAATGTAAAAGATAATCCCTAATTGTAGTGATTTAAAATTGACAGTTTGCCCATCGACTATCGCTGATTTGAACAATGGATTGAGGCCATAATAGGCATATAGGTTAATTGTATTGTAACCTCCTGACAAATAAACACCATATAAAAATTCATTAAAATCTTTATTGTTTATTACAACCGACTTCGTGCTGGCCGTAAATACGGAGCGATCATACAGCAAGTAACTGAATTTTACCCCGCCATAAATTCTCCAAAACTTGTAACTTTCAAATGTTGAAGTACGCCATCTGAATTCTAAAGGAACTTCAACCAGTAGCTGGGTAAATTTATTTTTACTGAAACCAGCACCATTGTTATTTATAGAATAATTGATATCCGCACCTGATTGAGAGATCGTTAAGTTTTGATTGTAATTGTTCAACGCAAACCCAATTCCTGTTGCAATCGCTAAATTTCTGTTTTTATTAATAGGCATATCTCTTAAAAAACCAGCAGCGAGTCCCAAGGCAATTTTTTGTTGACTAACACCCGCAGGACTATCTTGTAACGTATTGTAGGTAAGTCCTAAATAAAATTGGTCTTCGCGATAAAGTGAATCAATTTTTACTGGAGCTTGCTCTTTTTGTGTTTCGAGTTCTTGTGCAAAAGTACTTGTAAACGATAGTAACAAAATACCGTTTACTAGAATCGTTTTTATTGTATTACGAATTGTTGCCATAATCATGTTACCCTAATATTTAGCAGTAGTCTTATTAAAAAGGACCACTTGTACAAATATACTATTTTGACTGTCTTTTTGTACAAATAATTCCAAAAACACTAAAACCCCTTAGATTGCTCTAAAGGGTTCTAATTAGTAGGACTATAAAAAATTGGGGCTTTTTATAATTCGGGGAAATAATACAATTTTATTCTTGAAAACTAGAGTAACATAGAAACCAAAATCGCTATTGAGGAGCCAGCCATAATAATAAAAAAACTGCCTACATATAAGAACATTCCCTCTTTTTTATTTGCTGCTTTCATCTGATTACTGTTTTAGATTTACACTAGTATTACTTTTTTCTTAGAACAAACCTATACAAAAATCTGTTTAAAAACAAATATTACCGATAAAAAACACTAATTAACATATTTTGTATTATTTAACTTATTAAAGATTCATTGATTATCAAAAAAGTACTTACCTAAAACTATTATTAGAACTTAAAATATATTTTTTAATTCAAACGTATCGCAATTAGTTCTAAAACAGTAATCTATGAATAAGTTATCAGCCGATTGCTCGGATATGATAGCGCAAAATTGCTTGCTACACCTATTCCTATAGGTCACTAAAAAAACAATTTCTTCAAAAACAAAAAAGCTACACCTTTTTACAGAATGTAGCTTTGTGACTTGTATGGCCTACTCAATTTTGTGGGCACAGAATATCATTCCACGCTATCCGTAAAAAGAAATTTTTTGCCTATCCGATAGATCGGGCTTCGTGCGGTAGAGAGGTGATCCACACGAAAGTATTCGTGCGGGAGCGGGCTCCAAGTCAGGAGACTTTGCGGAGCGGGAGATTGACAGGTAAATCTTTTTAAATCTCCAATCAATAACTCTGGTTTTTGACCATTGACACTCCTAAAAACCAAATGAACATGATTACTCATTACACACTAAGCATGAACTTCTAAAACTTTATTTTTTTGACAAAATTCGATACTTTTAATAAGTAAATCTTTGTATTCATTTCGCGTAAAAACATCTAACCAGCCTACTACAGCAAAACTGATAAAATACAACCCCTCTGGATTATGAAATTTATAATTTCTACTCATAATTATATTTTTCTACTTTTTTACTCAAAATTTGTTGTTCAATCTCGATCCACACGAAAGGATTCGTGCGGGAGCGGGGGATAAAGATTAATATTCGCCCATTAATTCTATTCTAATCTGAGTAAGGATTTCTCCAAGTAAATTTTTACCCAACCACGTTTCTCTTTTTATGGCTCTTGCATCATCCTCTGCTAAACCAATACCCCAAACATTATCATTTGGTGCAGATTCTACAAGTGTAGTTCCTTTAGTTGCAAATAAATCATTCCTTAATTCTTCATTTTGAGTAAATTTGGCTTTGTTGCCTTCATATACCACTTTACTACGGAAGTATTTCCAAACATATTCATCATATTTTTTTACCTGCCTACCTAAATTTTTTATTTTTCTTACGTCATCGCTTTGCATGATTTGCTGGGCAATTTCTCTATCTAAAAAAATCATTGCCTTATGGTACATCATAAATTGTTCAGCTGATGAATATTCTTGAACATCTAATGGGAATAAGTCTTGTACAACATGTTTTTTCTTTTGCTCAGGCAAATCATTTATGCCTTCGTTTAGAATCGTTGTAGCTGTAAAATTACTTCTGTGCCATTGTGAAAATGGAGATTTTGTAATCCAAAAAAATGTATATGATTCAGAAAATTTACTGGTTCTCTCGGCAATCAAAGATAAATCTAAATATTCTTCTAAATTCATTCCCTCAATGCCTCTTCTATTTGCATAGAACTCTTGACTAGACAAAATATCATTATCCTTTTCTTCAAAAGATCTCTGTTCCCATTTAAATTTTGCTATTTGTCCAAAATAGATAAATCTATCTTCACTAGACATTAATTCCAATTCTGCCGAACTTAATTTTTTCATAACCCCCAGCTGCGCAAAGTCTCCTGACTTTGAGCTAAATTGTAAAAATCTCTTCTGCGCAATCCCGAAAGCTTGCGGAACCCGACTTTGAGATAAATTATAAAAAATCATTGACTTAAATACTTGATAAATGAAGATTCTTTTAAAACATCTACTTTTGGAATTTCTGCTAATTCTACCTCAACTAATCCTTCCTTATTTATGTAATTACTGGCACTTGAATAGATATAATCTTCAATATTTTTGACTAATCCTGAACGAACAGGATTCATGTGTATATAATCTATTTTTGACCATAAGAATTTCTCAGAATAAACTTCTTCTGCATGATTACCATATTGCCAAAATTGATAATTTTTATTTCTTGTATGTGTTTCTGTAGCTTTTTGAAATCGTTCGAGCATCCATTCTCTTCTACTCTCTGATTCATTTTGAATTTTATCTAAAATTGTTATTGCAGTAAATTTTTTAAAATCTCTTAATAAATCTGATAATTTACCGTCATTTGAGTGCACTACCATGTGTATGTGATTACTCATTATTACATAAGCATATATTATCATTCCTTTGTTTTTTATGCAATAATCCATGCATTCTATAACGCTATCTCTATAATTTTGTCTTGAAAAAACATCTATCCAGTCTACAACTGTTGCTGTTATAAAATGTACTTTTTCTTGGTCTCTTGTTACATAACCTTCTTTCATATTCTTTGATTTGAAATTAAAGATAGAGAAAAAATTGTTTCTTAAAGTTAGGTGACTATATTAAAAAGTAATATTTAGAGCTCAAAGTAAGGTCCCGAAAGCTTTCGAGATTGCGCAGCTGGATATTATATAGACCTCAAAGTCAGGAGACTTTGCGGAGCGGGGGTACTTAACTAAAACTATTATTAGAGCTTAATATATATTCATTCAACCGTATCGCAATTATTTCTAAAACAGTAATCTATGAAGAAGTTATTTAGCCGATTGCTCGGATATGATAGCGCAAATTGCTTGCTATTCCTATAGGTCACTAAAAAAACAATTTCTTCCTAAACAAAAAAGCTACACCTTTTTACAGAATGTAGCTTTCTGACTTGTATGGCCTACTCAATTTTGTGGGCACAAAATATCATTCCACGCTATCCGTAAAAGGAAAATATTGCCTATCCGAGCATGGGGCTTCGTGCGGTAGAGAGGTGATCCACACGAAAGTATTCGTGCGGGAGCGGGGATAGTCGAACTGACGAAGTAAATTTATAATTTCTACTCATAATTATTTTGTTTTACTTTTTTACCTCGTTGTTTAATCACGAACCACACGAAAGGATTCGTGCGGTAGCGGGGCGTAGGAATGAAAATTTGTTAAAGCAAAAAAGCTGAGTAGGAATATCTTTTGTATTGAATTTTTAGAAATAAATAATCGCATCGTGCTGTGAGGTTGTGAGGTAAATAATTTCGCTTTATAAAGATATGTTTTTTGATACGTTTTTTAACGCTAAAGATTGTGATGCGATTGTATGTGTAAAAAATAAGTTTCACGAAGCGTTTCTCATATTAACTAAACCTAACAAATTCTCTGAAGCTTCATTTTGAGAAAAACCTATAGATGGTACTTTGGCTGATAGCAGTGGGCGCAAAGTCAGATACATTTGAGCAGCGAGCAGACTATTATTTAACTCTTTGCGGAGCGAGGGATAGTCGAACTGACGAAGTAAATTTATAATTTCTACTCATAATTATATTTTTCTACTTTTTTACTCAAAATTTGTTGTTCAATCTCGATCCACACGAAAGGATTCGTGCGGTAGCTAGGCCTTCTTTGTTCATATTCTATTTTAATTATTTTATTTTGCTGCTAACCATTAATTTTTGCTGTGGCTGATAGCAGTGGGCGCAAAGTCAGATACATTTGAGCAGCGAGCAGACTATTATTTAACTCTTTGC
>NZ_JAQWTM010000371.1 GCF_029242675.1 Flavobacterium sp. | reverse complement strand
CCAATCTACCAGCGAGTGCTGCAATGATGGGTAATGTTGTGGTATGGAAACCAAGTGATAGTCAAGTATTCTCAGCTCAAATTATTATCGAAGTTTTCAAAGAAGCGGGAGTTCCTGATGGCGTTATCAACGTAGTTTTTGGAGACGCTTTAATGGTAACCGATACTGTACTAGCTAGCCGTGACTTCGCAGGATTACACTTTACGGGTTCAACTCACGTATTTAAAGATATCTGGGCAAAAATAGGAACAAACATCCACCACTATAAGACTTACCCAAGAATCGTAGGAGAAACTGGAGGAAAAGATTTCATCATCGCTCACTCTAGCGCTAACCCTAAACAAGTTTCTACAGGAATTGTACGTGGAGCTTTTGAATTTCAAGGTCAAAAATGTTCAGCGGCATCGAGAGCTTACGTTCCGCAAAGTATGTGGCCAGCTGTGAAAGAGCAAATTATCACTGATGTAAAATCAATGAAAATGGGTTCACCAGAAGACTTTAGCAATTTTGTTACTGCAGTAATTCACGAAGGTTCTTTTGATAAACTAGCTAGTTTTATTGACCAAGCTAAAAAAGATGCTGACGCTGAAATCATCGTTGGAGGGAACTACGACAAATCAGTTGGGTACTTTATCGAGCCAACGGTTATCGTGACAACAAATCCGCATTACTCAACAATGGAAACTGAATTATTTGGACCGGTTATGACGATTTTCGTTTACGAAGATGCAAAATGGGAAGAGACTTTAGAATTGGTTGATTCAACTTCAGAGTACGCTTTAACAGGAGCTGTTTTCAGTACCGATCGTTACGCAATTGAAGTAGCAACTGTAAAATTACAAAATGCTGCTGGTAACTTCTATATCAATGACAAACCAACAGGTGCTGTTGTAGGACAACAACCATTTGGTGGAGCTAGAGCTTCAGGAACAAACGACAAAGCAGGTTCACCTTTGAACTTATTGCGTTGGGTTTCGCCAAGAACTATTAAAGAAACATTTGTTACTCCAGTAGATTACAGATACCCATTTTTGGGAGAATAAAAAGGTCTTAAAGTTTGAAAGTCGAAAGTCTTAAAGAACTTAACTAGTCCTACTAATATATACCCACAAGATTTCAAAATAATTTGATCCTTGTGGGTTACTTTTTTTTCACCTATTTCACTACTAAGCAAAACTTAAAAAGAAATACTATAATTAAAAATTAATTTAACTTGTAGAGTTCTTCATAGGTTGTGTATGCTTTTCTACTAATAGTATACATTTGAACTTCATTTTCATCCAAAATTAATCCTACACTTTCATCCTTCAGGGGAAAATGAATTTGATAACCCCTTCCATCTTCTAATAAAACTCCATAAGTTTCAATAGAATTTTCGGATTTTATGGAGTTTTGAGTATATTTATACTTGTCGATTTTACCAGTAGTATCTTTAATTATAAATACAGTGGGAGAAAAAATTATCTCAAACTTATTTCCTTTTGGATCTACAGCTTTCCATTTCCCTTGATAACTATCCGATCCCTCACAAGAGGATATAATAAACAAAACTAAAAGTAATAAAATTATTTTTTTCATAAACAGTAATTAGTTTATACCACAAACTTCAACGGTAAATGCACCACTTTTTTAGTTTCAAAGAATTCATCTTCAAAAAAGTCGGCTAAATTATATTCTGTTGCTTGAGGGAAAGCAGCAAGTTCCTCTGTTAAATCCCCTCCTTTAAGATATAAGATTCCGTTTTTCAATTTATGCTTTTGTTGCTTTTTGATTTTGGTTTTTATCCAAGAAACAAAATCAGGCATATTGGTTACCGCACGACTAACAATGAAATCGAAATCTCCTTTTACGTTCTCGGCGCGTAGTTGTTCTGCTTTTACATTTTTTAATTCAAGACCGTCTATAACACCTTGAACTACTTTTATTTTTTTGGCAATGACATCAATTAAATAAAAACGAGTCTCCGGAAAAAGGATCGCTAACGGAATTCCAGGAAACCCTCCTCCTGTACCCACGTCTAGCACAAAGGTTCCAGGTTCGAACTTCATAACTTTAGCAATTCCTAAAGAATGTAAAATATGTTTAGTGTATAACGAGTCAATATCTTTTCTAGAAATAACATTAATTTTTTCATTCCAATCATGGTATAAAAAATCTAATTTTTGGAACTGCTCTATTTGAATAGCAGTCAAATTAGGAAAATACTTCAATATCTCGTCCATCTTTATTTTTTTTAACAAAAGTAATACTTTACAGTTAAAATATTTATGCCAATTTTGTATATCCAAAAATTTATAATAATTATCTTTGAAACTTATTACTGACTTATGAATATCATCGCCCCTACTTTTGCTAAGCAGGATACTCTAAAATTTTTTAGGACGCTTAACTCCCGAGTAAACAACTACTTTAAAGAAAATAACCTGCAAAAAACAGGAAACTGGAAGTTATACTTAAAAACAATCATACTTTTTGCCGTTTTTCTTGCGCCTTACTTTTTAATCCTAACACTAGACTTACCTTTTTGGGGCCATTTACTATTGACGATTGTCATGGGAATAGGTATGGCAGGAGTTGGAATGAATGTGATGCATGATGGGAATCATGGGTCATACTCTACCAAAGGTTGGGTAAATAAATTCATGGGAGGAACCATTTATGTGTTGGCAGGAAACGTATACAACTGGCAGGTCCAACACAATGTATTGCACCATACCTACACCAATATCCCAGGACACGATGAGGATTTAGATGCAGGACGAATTATCCGCTTTACCAAGGATGCTAAATGGCATAATTTTCACCGTTTTCAGCAGTATTATTCTGTATTTTTATACGGACTATTGACTTTTAATTGGGCAATCACCACCGATTTCAAGCAAATGAAAAGCTACTTAAAAAGAAAGTTATCCTATGGTGAGGCTAAAAGCCCCAAAATACTTTGGACTACTTTGATCATTACCAAAGTAATTTATGTATCGATTTGGATTGTATTACCTATCGTTATTGGAATCACTTGGTGGAAAGTGCTAATCGGATTTTTTGTAATGCACTACACAGCGGGATTAATTTTAAGCGTTGTTTTTCAACTAGCACATGTTGTTGAGGAAACAATTAACCCATCACCTAACGAATTAGGAGAAATGGATAATACGTGGGCAATTCACCAATTATTTACTACCACTAACTTTGCACCAAAAAATGCAATCGTAAACTGGTACACTGGCGGACTAAACCATCAAATAGAACACCATATTTTTCCACATATCAGTCATATTCACTACGGTAAAATCGCAAAAATTGTCCGCGAAACGGCGCAAGAATGCAACCTACCCTATTATGAATACAAAACAATGCGTGCTGCAGTTGTTGCGCACTTTAAGCATTTAAAAGAACTAGGTATGAAACCGGAGCTGGCATAACTACAAGAACTAGAACAACTAAACTATAACTAACTACCCTATAAGCTAATAACTAAGTAGGGAATCAACACACAATTAATGAGCAATCCACTTTCAGACAGAATTAACAACCTTGCCACATCACAAACATTAGCAATGGCAGCTTTGGCAAGAGAGCTTAAAGCACAAGGAAAAGACATCATCAGTTTAAGTTTAGGGGAACCTGACTTCAATACGCCTGACTTCATCAAAGAAGCAGCGAAACAAGCTATCGATGACAATTACAGCACCTATTCTCCAGTAGATGGATATGGAGACTTGAAAGAGGCTATCTGCCGAAAATTTAAAAGAGACAATAATTTAGAGTACAAACCATCGCAAATTGTAGTTTCTACAGGAGCAAAACAATCCTTATACAATATCGCTCAGGTGATGTTAAACGGCGGTGACGAGGTTATTTTGCCTGCACCGTACTGGGTTTCTTATTTCGAAATTGTAAAATTATCTGGCGGTGTACCCGTAGAAGTTCCGACCTCTATCGAAACCGATTTTAAAATTACACCTGCACAATTAGAAGCAGCGATCACACCAAAAACAAAAATGATGTGGTTCTCTACCCCTTGCAATCCGTCAGGATCGGTATATAGCCGTGAGGAACTTACTGCTCTAGCAGCCGTTTTGGAAAAATATCCACATGTATATGTTGTTGCTGATGAGATCTATGAACACATTAACTTCTCAGGAACTTTTTGTAGTATAGGATCGATCCCAGGAATGTTTGAAAAAACAATTACGGTGAACGGAGTTGCCAAAGCATTTGCAATGACGGGATACCGCATTGGTTATATTGGAGCACCGGAATTTATTGCTAAAGCCTGTACTAAAATACAAGGTCAAGTAACTTCTGGAGCCAATTCAGTTGCGCAGCGTGCTACCATTACCGCTGTCGATGCTGACCCATCTGTATTAAAACATATGGTAGACGCCTTCCATTCTCGAAGAGACTTAGTGGTAGGTTTACTAAGAGAAATTCCTGGAGTAAAAATTAACGTTCCTGAGGGCGCATTTTACGTCTTCCCTGATGTGTCTTCTTTCTTCGGAAAAACATTGAGAGGAACTGAAATCAAAAACTCCATGGATTTATCAATGTACCTATTAGCCGAAGCCAATGTGGCAACAGTTACAGGTGACGCATTTGGTAATCCTGACTGTATTCGATTCTCTTACGCAACAAGTGATGCCATTTTAACAGAAGCTTTAAAACGAATTAAAGAGGCTTTAGCAGTATAGCCTAAAGTCATAAAATCGAAAGTTAGAATTTCAAAAATCGAACTCACACAATACAAACAAAGCCTCAAGATTTTCTTGGGGTTTTGTTGTTTTTGGGCGTGCCCCAAGGGTCAGGCTATACGCTTTATCTTATATATTGTCCCGAAAAAATCGGGACAATATATAAGGATGCCGCTCCTATCCTTCACGCGAATCACGCTTCTAAAAATCGCAATCGACATTAAAAGACTTCCAATAAAGGAGGTGCATTCAAGACCTATTCAAGAGCTATTGAAAACACCAATCTCATAATATTATAAAAACCAACAAAAATACTGTAAGATAATAACAACAAAATATTCTCAACTTTGTAATGAATAAATCATTAAAAATAAACATCATGACAAATACAGACGAAAAAAGAGAAAAAGTTTTAAGCACGTTAGAAGGATTAATTCAAATTCTTGAAGATGGAAAACTAGGATATACCAATGCATCTGAACACGTAGGAAGCGCTCCTATTAAAAGCGATTTTATACAACTTGCTCGCGAACGTGCTTTATACATTGTAGAATTACAAGATGAAATCAACCGATTAGGAAAAACAACTGATGTTTCTGGCGGCGGAGTGTTAGGCGCGATTCATAGAGCTTGGATCGATATTAAATCATCATTTACAAGTGGCGATGTAGAGGCAATCGTAAACGCTTGTGTCACTGGCGAAGAATCAGCAATTGCAAGCTACGAATCTGCTTTAGATATTGAAGAACTTAGCGCAGATCAAATAGCCTTAATTTCGAACCAATTAACCGGAATTAAAAGCGCATTAATGACAATTAAAGCTAAAAAACTGAACTAAATCTTTAGTTCCTCCTATTTGAAAATACCACTTAATATTCCAACTAAGTGGTTTTTTTGTTTCTAATGAACGCTTCTCTAGATAGTATTTATCTAATAAAAATAGTTATCCTTTGGTAGGTTGTTATTTTGAACAAACTAAGTATTTGACTGATCGTCCTAATCTTATTTTTAACAGAAAATAATCCATCAATTCCCACTGACAAAAAAGCAATTCCTTATTTTTACAAACTAATTAAGACTTCAAAAAATGAAAATACTATTGCTAGGCTCCGGTGAATTAGGGAAAGAATTTGTAATTGCTGCACAACGCATCGGGCAAACCGTAATTGCTGTAGACAGTTATGAGAACGCACCAGCCATGCAGGTAGCTCATGGATTTGAAGTCATTAATATGCTAGACGGTACTGAACTGGACCGCATTGTAGCTAAACATCAACCTGATTTTATCGTTCCTGAAATAGAAGCAATTCGCACGGAACGTTTTTACGAGTACGAAAAACAAGGCATTACCGTAGTCCCTTCTGCGAAAGCGGCCAACTTTACAATGAATCGAAAAGCCATTCGTGATTTAGCCGCCAAAGAACTAGGATTAAAAACAGCTAATTATCGCTATGCTACAACTGCCGAGGAATTACGAAAAGGAGTTGAAGCAGTAGGTATGCCCTGCGTAGTAAAACCATTAATGTCTTCATCAGGAAAAGGACAATCGACTATAAAAACCACTGCCGACATAGAAAAAGCATGGAATTATGCCGTAGAAGGTTCTCGTGGCGATGTTGTCGAAGTTATTGTAGAAGCTTTTGTGAAATTCAATTCTGAGATCACCTTATTAACGGTCGCTCAAAACAACAATCCAACCTTATTTTGCGCACCAATTGGTCACCGCCAGGAACGAGGAGATTACCAAGAAAGTTGGCAACCAGCCCGAATTTCGGATAAGGATTTATACGAAGCCCAAGACATGGCCGAAAAAGTAACCGAAGCTCTTGGTGGCGCAGGACTTTTTGGAGTGGAATTTTTCCTTGCTGATGATGGCGTTTACTTTTCGGAACTTTCCCCACGACCACACGATACTGGAATGGTAACCCTCGCCGGCACGCAAAACTTTAATGAATTCGAATTGCATTTACGAGCTATTCTAAGCCTACCTATTTTCGAAATCACTTTGGAAAAAGCGGGAGCAAGCGCTGTAATTTTAGCCTCTGAAAATTCCACTAATCCAACATTTACAGGAATAGAAAAAATTGCTTACTTACCCAAAACCGACTTTAGAATCTTTGGCAAACCGACTTCAAGACCGTACCGAAGAATGGGTGTGGTGCTTGTAAATGATAGTGCAGAGACAGCAATTGAAGAACTAATAGAGAAAGCAAAAAAAATCACTACCTTGGTCAAAGTAAATTCGTAATTATGAAAAAAATAATCATTGCAGCCCTCTTACTGATTAGTGTATCGCTTAGCGCTCAGGAAAAGAAAGAAGCTCCTAAAGCACAAATTGTTGAAGCTTCTTGTGGTCAATGCCAATTTGGGATGAAAGGCTATGCCTGCGACCTAGCGGTGCGTATTGATGGCAAATCGTACTTTGTTGATGGCACTTCTATAGATTCTCATGGAGATGCGCATGCAGCAGATGGTTTTTGTGCAGCAATCCGAAAAGCAGAAGTAGTTGGTGCAGTGGTAAACGACCGTTTTGTGGCGACATCCTTTAAATTAGTACCCGAAGAGAAGAAAACGGATCAAAAACAATAACAATTCTAAGCTCAAAAAAACTAACACTTAGAACCAAACTACTTCTTGGCAAAGACAATTTCACTCTCTACTGGAATTGAGTTGAAACCGTGTGACTACTTGAACGCCCCTTCTTATTAATATACTTTCAGCTTTTAAAGCATCTAATTCCTTTTGAACACCAGTCTAAATCGGCTGTGACTATTATAATTTTGGTTCCAGAAATCCCTTAAGTTTGAGATTTATCATCCTTTTCTACAGGCGGCATAGACCTATTTTATACTTACCAACCAATGCAAAAGAAAAGGCATTACAGCTAATGACGCGCTACTTTTTTTTGAACTGCTACCTTTACAACAGGAACATCTAGCTCTTTCGGTTAAAATCCAACACTCTTTCGATGCATTAAAATTTAATTTTTACCCATAACCTTTCTTAACCTAGGTTAAGGGTTCGTTGGGACCAATGTAGGTAACTTTGCATTATACTATTGCAGAATTATATCCAATGGAAAATACCGTTTTACATAAAGCAAATACAAGAGGACATGCTGATCATGGCTGGCTACAAGCTAACTTTAGTTTTAGTTTTGGTAGCTGGTACAACCCAGACCGAATTCAATTTGGAGCCTTACGGGTTCTAAACGATGACATCATTGGTGAAGGAATGGGATTTGGCACACACCCGCACGACAACATGGAAATCATTACAATTCCGTTAGAAGGTGATTTAGCACACAAAGACAGTATGGGAAATGCTGCGACTATAAAAAACGGAGATATCCAAGTAATGAGTGCAGGAACAGGGATTCAACACAGTGAGTTTAACCCCAATGCAGACCTAAAAACAAAGTCATTACAAATTTGGCTTTTCCCAAATAAAAAAAATGTCACACCGCGTTACCAACAAATTTCGCTAGACCCAGCAGACCGAATCAACACTTTACAACAAATCCTATCTCCTAATCCAGAGGATGAAGGAGTATGGATTCATCAAGATGCTTGGTTTCATTTGGGTAAATTTGATAAAAATAGCAGCATTACCTACGATTTAAAAAAAGAAGGCAATGGCGTTTACGCCTTTATATTATCAGGTAATTTAACAATAAACGGTCACGAATTAGATACCCGAGATGCTTTAGGTATACAAGATGTAAACCAATTAGCAATTCATACAAATACAGCAGCCGAAATCCTGCTGATGGAAGTTCCTATGAACTACTAATAACTTTCATCAAAACAATTTTACTAGAATAATACCACAGTCGCGTAACAAGAGGTTACATTTTTAAAAACAAAAAGGCTGAATTCAAACCAATGAATTCAGCCTCTTTTCACTACAAATAATCAACCAAAATTATTTCTTTTTTAAATTGATGTTTTCAAAAGTCGAAACATCAATCACTTCCTCTGTGTCTACATCGAAAGATATTTTTATAGAATCTCCAATCATGGTTACAGGCAGCTGACTCGAAATTTGAGACGAACCTACAAAAATATTGGGGTAATCTTTTATTTTAAAATAGTAAAAACTGTTCCCGTTCTTTACATCATTCTGAATTCTGGTTACAACGGAATTCATGATTTTTTTATTCGAAACGCTGTTAGGGTTTATCTTGTTGCCTGACATATTATAGACATTCTTAAACGAAGTCAGGGCTTCTCGCATGGTATTACCAACTCCAACAATAGTATAATCAGATATGGCAACCATAGCGAACATTTTTACCAATCCTCCTTTGTCCTTTAAAGTCATTACATAGGTCGGAATGTTGTTGATATTATACGGTATTGGCAATGAAGCTTCATACCCTTTTTCTTGTACTTTACCCTGCGCAGAGCTTTGTGCAGCATATTCGGTGGCACCACTTTGCTTATAAAAAGTAGCTTCCTTAGTTCTAGTATCTACTAAAACAAAACCTACTGCTGACTCCTCTTTCCCTACCGATGTTAAACCGGTGTACCAGTAGGATTTATTATCATCTCCGTATACCAGCGTTAAACCTTCTGTAATTTGCAGTTTATTAGCATTAGAAAAATTCCAGTAACCATGAACGTATTCTCCCCAATCGTTTAGTTGATCTTCGATAAAACTAATAGGTTGAATTCGGTCTACCCACGTTGGGGTTGTTGCGATTGAATATTCTTTAGTTGCACCCGTCTGAGCATTTACTAGCACAACTCCAACCGCTTCGTTACCACTAAAACCGATTCTTTTTTCGTATTTTGTAACTACCCAAAAAGGAATACCTTCGTCGTCAATTTCAAAACTAAAGTCGGTTAAACCAACCGTACTATAGCCACTGAAA
>NZ_JAQWTM010000204.1 GCF_029242675.1 Flavobacterium sp. | reverse complement strand
CCAAAGATTTTCCAATCTCCCACATTAAAAATTTCACTACCTCATCGCGAGTTCCTTCCATTTGAACTACAAAACGAGTCATACATTTTATACGATCTTTAACGCTCATAGTAGGCCACAATCCTTGACCGTTATTGTAGGCAGCATCAGCGGCATCAACCGCTTCTAGACCTTCTTTTTCGCCCATAAAAGGAATAGATCCTAAGATAGTTGGTATGTACTCTTCAGTAGAAGAAATGGTTGAAAAAACAGGAGAAGTTTGCCCTTCCCATTTTTTTAATTCTCCATTTAGTAAGTAGGTATCTTGATTTAATAAATCTTTAATTTGAAATTCTTCTGGTATGATATTCATTTTATTTCGTTTAGTTAATTAAAAAAAGAGGCTTGCGCCTCTTCTATTTATGGTTGTACCACTTCACCTTCCCATGCTAGCATTCCGCCAGTAAGGTTGTATGCATTTTCAATTCCTATTTCGTTCAATAGTTCACATGCTTTTCCGCTGCGAGCTCCAGAACGACAATATACATAGTAATTTTTAGTTTTATCTAGCTGTCCAATAGCATCTATAAAAGCCTGACCTTGATGAATGTCTATAATTTTAGCATTTTCAATGATACCATCGTTGCATTCCTCTTCAGTTCGTACGTCTAATAGTACCGCATTTTCATCCGCATTAAGTTGCGCAATCCAATCTTCTTGTGATAAGTTCATAGTTCTCTTTTTTGTAAAAATACGAAGATTTTGGGTAAGTTAGAAACGCTACAATACGAATTAAATAATTTTTAAGAGAAAACGATTTCGACCACTATTAATAATCAGCATTTTATAAATTGTTTTAACAATTATCAAAAATAGTCTACAAAAACGATAGGATAATTGCTAATACAATAATTATCAAAAGGGAAAAGGATTTACTAAACTGCTTTCAAATCCAACTTAAATGAGAACCTTATTTACTGTATATTTACACTAAATCTGTCGAAAAAATAAAAAAATCAGAAGATGTTAGAAATCATAAACGACTTATTTCCCACTTTTTCAAAAGAGCTATCGAATGAAATACAAGCAAATGCCAAAATTTATAGCTTTAAAGCAGGAGAAGTAATCATGCGAACAGGTCAATACATTAACAACACGATGCTACTGACCAAAGGCCAAATAAAAATTTACCGAGAGGGTGAAAATGGTGGAGAATTTTTTATGTATTATATTCAACCAGGGCAAGCGTGCGCCGTATCAATGATTTGCGCTAGTAAAAGTCAGGTTAGTAATATCATGGCAAAAGCGGTAGAGGATATTGAACTTATCATGGTACCACTTACCCTGATGGAGAAATGGATGATGGAACATCGCTCTTGGTATGAATTTGTTTTATTTACCTATCGAACACGTTTTGAGGAAGTCTTAGAGGTTGTTGATAACATTGCATTTAGAGCGATGGATGAACGACTAGAATTTTATTTAAAACGACATGCAGACGCTTGTAAATGCCGCGATTTACTATTTTCGCACCAAGATATTGCCACCGAATTGAATACCTCCAGAGAAGTTATTTCTCGCCTATTAAAAAAAATGGAGCAAAGAGGATTAGTGCTTTTACATCGCAACCACATCGAACTTCTACACTAAATTGTGTTTGTGTGACAATTGTTACTGTATACCGCTGAGATACATGCAACCTTTGTAAAAAAAAGTAGAAATGGAATATATAGGTTATTTGGCATCAATTATTATTGGTCTTTCTTTAGGACTCATTGGTGGTGGGGGTTCTATTCTTGCT
>NZ_JAQWTM010000188.1 GCF_029242675.1 Flavobacterium sp. | reverse complement strand
GTATTCATCAGGCTCGTCAAAATATAAAAAGTAATCTCCTATTCTGTAATGAGAAGCTTTTACTCCCCCAAATCCCTTTTGATCCAAATTAAGTTTAGATATTAATGGCATTCGATTTACTACACCAAAATCCCATAAATTTCTATACCAAAGATTTGGAATCATTACTAAATCAGCTGTTTCATCTGCTCTATTATGAACAGTAATTTTAATACAAATATCCTCAGGACCTTCCTTTGCATATTCAACATAAACATCGAAATACTTATTTCCTTCAAAAACCCCTGTATCTAACAATTCATACTCTCTATCATTTTTGGACCTTTTTTGGCTCTCATGAAGCATTCTTCCGTAAGGAAACTTTTTTTGAGGATACTTATACAAGTATTTCATATAAGAGTGAGAAGGTGTGTTATCCAAATAGTAATAGAGTTCCTTTACATCTTCCCCATGGTTACCATCTTCCCCTGTTAATCCGTATAACCTCTCTTTCAAAATAGCGTCATTACCATTCCAAATACCTAAAGAAAAACATAGGTTTTGATATTTATCTGAAATCCCAGCAATCCCGTCTTCTCCCCATCTATATGCTCTAGATCTAGCATGGTCGTGAGGAAAATAACTCCATGCCGAACCATTCTCGCTATAATCTTCTCGTACAGTCCCCCATTGTCTTTCACTCAAATAAGGTCCCCATTTTCTCCAGGTATTGTTCCCTTTATCATCAACCTCTTCTAATCTTCTTTCTTCGATAGACTTCATAGTAATCCAGGTATTTACATATAAAGATAATTCTTGATGTTGCATTTCTAAAATACTTATTATCGAAAGTTGTACAATATTGATAGGTTAAAAACCTCTTGTACGAACTTAATCTATGGAAGTTGCAACTACATATAAAACAAAAAAGCCCCGTAAAACGGAGCTTTTTAAATCTAAAAAAATTTATACTTATACATTAGCAGAATTAACAGTCTTGATAATTCTAGCTGAAATTTTGTATGGATCTCCGTTTGAAGCTGGTCTTCTGTCTTCTAACCATCCTTTCCATCCTTTCTCTACAGTAATAATAGGAATTCTAATTGAAGCTCCTCTATCCGATACACCATAAGAGAAATCATTAATAGATGCTGTTTCATGTAAACCAGTTAATCTCTGATCATTATACGCTCCGTAAACAGCAATATGCTCTTTAGCAACTGGTCTGAATGCTTCACATATTTTATCGTAAGTTTCCTTAGAACCACAAGTTCTTAAAGTAGTGTTAGAGAAATTAGCATGCATACCAGAACCATTCCAATCTCCTTTAACAGGCTTTGGATGGTATTCTATATAATATCCATATGCTTCTGTTAATCTATCTAATAAATATCTAGCAATCCAAATCTCATCACCTGCTTGCTTAGCTCCTTTTGCAAACAATTGAAATTCCCATTGGCCGCAAGCCACTTCTTGGTTTATACCTTCAAAATTAATTCCAGCAGCTATACATAAATCTGCATGCTCTTCAACTAGTTGTCTTCCGTGGGTATTTTTACCACCCACTGAGCAATAGTACATTCCTTGTGGAGCTGGATAACCACCAATAGGGAAACCTAAAGGAAGTAAGGTCTTAGTATCCATGATAAAATATTCTTGTTCAAAACCAAACCAGAAATCACCATCATCATCAATAGTCGCTCTACCATTCGAGGCATGAGGAGTTCCATCAGCGTTCATTACTTCTGTCATGACCAAGTAACCGTTTAGTCTCGTTGGATCAGGATAGATTGCCACAGGAACAAGTAAGCAGTCAGATGATCCTCCTTCAGCTTGTCTTGTAGAAGAGCCATCAAATGACCAATTGCCTATTTCGGCTAAGGTGCCTTTGAAATCTTCGTGTTCTTCAACTTTAGTTTTACTTCTTAGATTTTGAGTTGGTTCATATCCATCTAACCAAATGTATTCTAATTTAATTTTTGCCATGGTACTATCGTTTAGCTTGGTTGTTTATGTTTTATTGGCAAATATAATTATTTTTACTTTTCGTTTAAAAAAGTGGGGGTTGTTTTGTTTTATCAGTCACTATTTTTGTCAAAACCCTATTTTAGCATGGGTTTAAAATGTAAAATCTGATTTTTTAATGTGTTTTTTAGCTATTATTGTAAAAGTTGTTCTTCTTTTTAAGAACAAATCATTAACTTTGTAAAAAAAAATATGTCAACAATTCGTTTCCAAGCTTTGAGAGAAGCTTCCACAAGAAAACCAGTTCAATTTGAAGAATCAGGAAAAAAATCTGCTATTTTCGGTTCAAATGTGTTCAATGAAAAGGCAATGAAGCAGTATTTAACTTCGGATGCTTTAAAAGGTGTTCAAAGTGCCGTACTACATGGTACTAAAATTGATAGAAAATTAGCTGATTATATCGCAATGGGTATGAAAGAGTGGGCACTTTCTAAAGGTGTTACTCATTATACACACTGGTTTCAGCCACTTACGGGCGCAACTGCGGAAAAGCATGATGCCTTTTTTGAAACTTCATATGATGGGAGCGATCCAGTTGAAAAATTTGGAGGCGCACAATTAGTGCAACAAGAGCCAGATGCTTCTAGTTTTCCTAATGGAGGAATTAGAAACACATTTGAAGCAAGAGGATATACGGCTTGGGATCCAACTTCGCCAGCATTTATTTATGGAACAACTTTATGTATTCCAACTGTGTTTATTTCGTACACAGGGGAAGCACTTGATAATAAGATACCTTTACTTAGAGCATTATCAGCAATAGATGAAGCAGCTACTGATGTTTGTAAGTATTTTGACAAAAATGTAAAGAAAGTAACAGCTACCTTAGGTTGGGAGCAAGAGTATTTTTTGATTGATAAGTCATTAGCAGAATCTCGTCCTGACTTAATGATGACAGGAAGAACTTTGCTAGGTCATACTTCTGCAAAGGGGCAACAATTGGATGACCATTATTTTGGAGCTATTCCTACTCGTGCTTTAATGTACATGAGAGATTTGGAGCAAGAATGTATGTTACTTGGCATACCCGTGAAAACGCGTCATAATGAGGTAGCACCAAATCAATTTGAATTTGCACCCATATTCGAAGAAACCAACTTAGCGGTAGATCACAACTGTTTATTAATGGATGTAATGCAAAAAGTAGCAGAGCGTCATGATTTAAAAGTGTTATTACATGAGAAACCGTTTAAAGGTGTAAATGGTTCAGGGAAACACAACAACTGGTCATTAGCAACTGATACAGGGGTGAACTTATTAAGCCCTAGTAAGACACCAATGACTAATTTACAGTTTTTGGCTTTCTTCATCAATACGATAAAAGCGGTTAATGATTATGAGGCTTTACTAAGAGCTGCAATTGCAACTGCAAGTAATGACCACAGACTTGGAGCAAATGAAGCACCACCAGCAATTATATCTGTTTTTATTGGAGCTCAGTTAACTAAAGTATTAGAGGAATTAGAAGGAGTAACTAAAGGGAAATTGTCTCCTGAGGAAAAAACCGACTTGAAATTAAATGTGGTTGGGAAGATTCCAGAAGTTATTTTGGATAATACAGACAGAAACAGAACCTCACCATTTGCATTTACAGGAAACAAATTTGAGTTTAGAGCTGTAGGTTCTACTGCAAACTGTTCTAATGCAATGACTACTTTAAATACTATCGTCGCTAAGCAATTAAAAGACTTTAAAAAAGAAGTAGATACTTTGATTGAGACGAAAGACATGAAAAAGGATGATGCCATCTTTAATGTTTTAAGAGAGTACATTAAGCATTCTAAAAAAATTCTTTTTGAAGGCGATGGGTATAGCGAAGCTTGGGAAATCGAAGCTAAGAAAAGAGGATTGAGTAATTTTAAAACAACACCTCAGGCTCTAAAAGCAAGAGCGTCTAAACAAGCGTTGGATTTATTTTCAGAAATGGGAATTATGAACCACATCGAAGTAGAGGCACGATACGAAATTGAATTAGAGGAATATACTAAAAAAATTCAAATTGAAGGAAGAGTTTTGGGTGATATTGCTACTAATCACGTCATTCCAACTGCAATTCGTTACCAAAATACGCTGATTGAAAATGTAAAAGGATTAAAAGATATTTTTGGAGCTGAATTTGAAAGCATCGCCAAGGAGCAAATTATCTTAATCAAATCAATTTCTAAGCATATCGAAGGAATTAATTCTAAGGTAGTAGAAATGACTAACGAAAGAAAAAAAGCAAACGTTTTAACAGATGCTCAAAAAATGGCAGAAGCGTATTGCGATAATGTAAAACCATACTTTGAAGTTATTCGTGAGCACTGCGATAAATTAGAGTTGCTAGTAGATAACGAATTGTGGACCTTGACAAAATATAGAGAGTTATTGTTTACCAAATAGTTTTATATTTGAACATATTTGAAACCCGATAGTGCAGACTATCGGGTTTTTTAATACTATTAAATTAATTTGTACGTTGTTATAGTACCTTCAAAATTATTTTTCATGAAAGCAAGTTTTAGCATTTTTTTTCTTTTTTGTTTCATTACCGCTTCAGCTCAAGAAAAATTTCAATTGTTTTTTGATTTTAATAAAGACTTTATTAATAAAACTTCTGTGGTTGATCTTGATAATTGGTTAGAACAAGCCAGCAAAGTAACTATTCTAAAAATTGAGGGATATTGTGACAGTGTTGACACCTATAATTATAATAAAATATTAGCAGCAAGAAGAGTAAATACCGTTCTTGAACTTTTGCAAAGCAAAGGAGTTCAACTTGACGATAAATTGGTAATTAAAGCAATTGGGGAGAATTTTGAACAAGCAGCCAATCAAAGTCAAAACCGAAAAGTAGTAGTGTATTATCAAACTTTGAAAGATAAGATTGAAAACGAAAATTTAACGACTACAAAGCAACAATTTAAAGCATTACAAGAAGAGCAAGCTGTAATAATTACCGAGGATACTTCTATACTTGAGCAATTAGATAAGGCAAAGGCTGGTGATTTGATACCTATAAAAAACCTAATTTTTTATTTTAATTCAGAAAAGATTGTACCCGAATCTGAGGCGGTGCTACAAAGCCTTTTAGATGCTTTGCGCGCCACTCCACAATTAAAAATCAATATCTATGGACATATTTGTTGTAACAGAAACCCAAATGATGTCAAACTTTCGTATCGCAGATCGAAGTTTGTTTTTGATTACCTAATCAAAAATGGAATTGCTACGGCAAGGCTTGGACACAAAGGTTTTGGTAGTAGTAAACCGCTGTACGCCTTGCCTGAAAAAAACGAAGCAGAACGCGCAGCAAATAGGCGTGTTGAGATTTTTGTTGTTCAAAAATAGTGTTACAAATCCCCAAACGGTAGTCTTAAATCCTAAATCTAATTAGTATCTTTGCAACGCAACCCGGCTTATTTAAAACGGCCAACACAACTACACTACATGAGTTCAGATACTTCTAAAAGATACGCACAGCGCGGTGTTTCGGCATCCAAAGAAGATGTGCATAATGCGATTAAAAACATAGATAAAGGATTATTCCCACAGGCCTTTTGTAAAATTGTTCCGGATTATTTGACCCAAGATGCCGACTATTGCTTAATTATGCATGCTGACGGAGCAGGAACAAAATCCTCTCTTGCCTACATGTACTGGAAAGAAACAGGAGATATTTCGGTTTGGAAAGGAATTGCACAAGATGCTTTAATCATGAATATCGATGACTTACTTTGCGTAGGTGCGACTGATAATATTTTACTTTCTTCAACCATTGGCCGCAATAAAAATCTGATCACGGCTGAGGTAATTTCAGCTGTCATCAATGGAACCGAAGAGCTAATTAAGGAGTTAGCTTCATTTGGAGTTACCATTCATTCAACAGGAGGCGAAACAGCTGATGTAGGTGATATTGTACGTACTATTATCGTAGATTCTACCGTAACGGCACGTATGAAACGTTCAAAAGTCATTGATAATGCCAATATCAAAGCAGGCGATGTCATCGTTGGTTTGGAATCTTTTGGTCAAGCTACTTACGAAAAAAGTTATAATGGCGGAATGGGAAGTCATGGTTTAACTTCAGCTCGTCATGATGTTTTTGGGAAATATTTGGCCACTATATATCCCGAAAGTTTTGACGCTGCCGTTCCCGAAGAATTAATTTACTCCGGTCAAGTTAAATTGACGGATGCAGTCGCTAATTCTCCAATCGATGCAGGCCAATTGGTCCTTTCGCCTACGAGAACGTATGCTCCGATTATCAAGAAAATTTTAGACAAATATACCTCCAACGATATCCACGGAATGGTGCATTGCAGTGGTGGTGCTCAAACTAAAATTCTGCATTTCGTAGAAAACCTACATATTATAAAAGACAATTTATTTCCGGTACCGCCTTTGTTTCAGCTTATTCAAGAACAATCAAAAACGGATTGGAAGGAAATGTATCAAGTATTTAATTGTGGCCACCGCATGGAATTATATGTTCCCGAGGCCGTTGCGCAGGACATAATCGCTATTTCGAAGTCTTTTAATGTTGATGCCCGAATCGTAGGTCGAGTAGAAGCTGCAAACACAAAAAAACTAACGATCACAAGCGAGTACGGAACTTTCGAATATTAGTTTTTTTAGGAGCTAATCCCGCTATACGTTGCAATCTTTTTGGTGATCCCTAAAAATCGGGACCACCAAAAAAGGATTTTCACTACTATCGGGGCTAGATAAAACGAGATACCAATCACTTGAACCGCAAGTATAAAAATTAAAGAATATGTACGAATTAGTATTTTGGAAATACCTCGACGAGATTTATTTAAACCACCAAGAAGTTTACGAAGCATTAGAGGAACAACCAATAGTAGAAGGTTTAGAGGAGTTGCCTGTTCAAGTCATATTAAATAGAATAGCTTCGGTTTTTGCTAAATGGGAAAAAGTAGATGAGTCCAGTTGGAAAAATAACGATGGAGTAGGTGCTTTTCAAGTAAAAACAACCGCTCAGAGTATTCAAATTGACTGCTATGGTACCCAAGGAAAAACCATGGACATTTTGGTAGGAATTATGGAGGAATTTAAATGTCCACTTTTTGATCCTCAAATTCCCGCCCGTTATGATGAAATGTACGAAGAGGAATAAAGTAGTAGGGACGTTTTAGTATTCAAGTGATAACAATAAATATAATTTTCTATGCAGTTAACTTTTGACTCCTTTCCTAATTTAGTTTTAGAAAACGAATCCGTTTTGCTTCGCCCATTGCAAATTTCGGATGTAGAAAATCTTTTAGAATTTTCTATCAATGAACCCGATACCTGGAATTTTTCCTTAATTCGTGCTAACGGTCAGGAAAATCTCGTAAAATACATACAGCTGGCACTAGAGGCCAAAGACAAAAAAACCGAATTCCCTTTTATAGTTTTCGATAAAAAGTCAGGTAAATATGCTGGCAGTACTCGTTTTTACGATATTAATTTGTCTCACAAAACAGTGCAATTGGGGTACACCTGGTATGGTAAAGATTTTAGAGGTACTGGATTGAATCAAAATTGTAAGTACTTATTACTTCAATTTGCTTTTGAAACCCTAGCTGTTGAACGCGTGGAGTTTAGAGCAGATAACAATAATAAAAGGAGTATTGCGGCAATGAAAAGTATAGGCTGCACCGTCGAAGGAATTTTGCGTAATCACATGCCTACCTTAGGAAGTAATGCACGGCGTGACAGTATTATACTGAGTATTCTTAAGGAGGAATGGTTCAGTACAGTAAAACCTAATCTAGCGCTTCAACTCTCTTAATTCTTCAATAATACGTAGAAAAAAAACACCCATCACTTTCTCCTATTTTTACAACTTTACCTCGCTTACTGCATAGGAAAATAGAATATGAAAAAGTAATGGGCATTTAAGAATAAAAGCTCTATTTTGTTTTATTCAATAAAATAGGACTACCAAAACCAAGCTGGTCTAATTTTTTCAATTGTGTTTCAGCATCTCCTACAATTAAATAAATCATTTTATTGGCATTTAAATAGCGATTAGCTAATTGCTTGATTTGCTCTAAAGTTATGTTTTTTACTGTATTCTCTTGTTTTTTGGCATAATCATCTGGGTAATTGTAGTTACTGATGTCATATAACATTTTTAGCTTTGAACTAATTGTTTCAAAAGCCCTAGCGTTACTCTTAATCAAGTAACTCTTTGTAACTTCAAGATCATTTTCATTAAAGTTGGTACCGAATTGTTCCACTATACTTTTAATTAAACTTACGGATTCGTAGGTTACATTGGAGCGCACTCCACTGTAAATAGCAAAAGGTCCTTTTATCATTGATCCATCAAATGACGAGCCTATACCATACGTATATCCTTTTCCTTCTCTAAGTTCTTGCGTCAATTGCGATGCAAAGCTTCCACCTCCTAAACGATAGTTCATGATTTCTACAGGATAAAAATCGGCATCCGTGGCAGGAAGGGCAAGATAACCTATTCGCAACACCGATTGTTTAGCACCGGGAACATCATAAAAATAGACTTTAGAATCCGCAGCTTGTTTTGCAATTGTAATGTTAGGGAAATTTACGTTCTTAGATTTCCAATAGCGGTTTAGTGCTGCTAATGAAGTCATAACTTCCTTTTGAGAAATGGCTCCTACAATTTGGAAATTGGCTATAGTAGGAGAAAAATTGCTAATATAATATTTTTTTAAGTCTGCTAATGTTATGGTATTTACCGTTGCTTCGGTACCAATTGGGTTATGAGATAAAATAACGTTTTCTCCATAAAGTAATTTTCGGAATTCAATTTGGGCGATTCTGTTTGGATCTCCTTTTTGCTGAATAATTTGATTTAAAGTACTTTCTTTTATTAAATTAAACTCTTTCTCGTCCCATCTTGGTTCCAGTATAATTTCTTGTACTAATTGCAGTGTTTGATTGTAATTTTTTGCAAGAGTTGTACCGGATATTGTAATAGATTCTCCATCTGAAGTTGCTGAAATTGTTGCTCCAAGGCTTTCGATCGCATTTTCGAGTTCCTCAGGCGTCTTGTTTTTAGTTCCCTTCGTAAGTAGTTCAGCAAGCAAATTGGAAACTCCTATTGTAGACACTTCCTCTAAAAGTAAGCCGCCTTTTAATTGCAGTTGAAATTCTACAAGCGGAACTTCATTTTCTTCGATACCGATAACCTGAAGGCCTGATGTTAATTTGTTTTTCCAGACTGTAGGCAATATAATATCAGGACTTGCTCCATATTGTGGTTCGATTGAGCGGTCAAAGCTAGACGGTGTTTTCGTATAAGTCGCTGCAATAGTAGGATCAAATGAGTCTTCTTTTCCTTCAATTATTTTTTCTTCAACAATAGCTGCTTTTGTAGAACCCGTTAGTATTAAATCGGTTTGGCCTTTTGGAACAAAACTTGCTGCAACATATGATTTTCCTTTGATATAGGTGTTGTAAACACGCATCACATCAGTAGTGGTTACAGCTAGAATATTTTTAATATCCTGATTAATATAATCAGGTGTCCCAGCAAAAATTTCGTATTGCGCTAGTTGGAATCCCTTACCATTTACGCTGGCTAATCCAGTATAAAAATCTGTTTCTTGTCCCGCTTTGATTCGGTCTAGGTCTTTTTGTGCAATTCCGTTAGCCTCAAAATCTTTAAAAGCCGTTTCGATACCATCAAAAACCAAATTTAAATTAGTCTTATCAAATGCTGTAATTCCTAACATGTACTGCCCAGCAATTTCTGAATTGTATTGATAAAAACTAATGTTGTCTGTCAGCTTTTTATCCTCTACTAAGGTTTTATAAAGAGGTGCTTTTTTGCCTCTTGAAAGGTAGGTTGCTAGAACTTCCAGAGCATAACTGTCAGGATGGTATTGGTATACTGATGGCCAAGCTATTGTTAATCTTGGTAAGCGCGCAAAGTTATCTTCATGATATAATTTTTTGGTTTCTTGTAAGGTTACCAACTGCTTATCCATTTTAGGAATAGCTTGACCGCGTTT
>NZ_JAQWTM010000184.1 GCF_029242675.1 Flavobacterium sp. | reverse complement strand
ACAAAGCCTGCTTTGAGTGATCAAAACAGTCGAGAGCTCTTACCTAGTCAAGTAACTAGCGCTAATTAATGAAACAATAAAAATACGCTTTGCATTCTCAAAAAATACAGTATTTTAGTACCCAAAATATTTTTGCTGTTATAACTTTATAAATGAATCAAATACCGTATTCGCCTGGTTTACACAAATTGGTTACCCTTGATGTAGCAAACTTGGATACCCTTACTTCTAGCCAAAAATTCATCTCTTTTTCTGAAGGTTTGTTGTTGAAATACGAACTGGAAAAAGTAGGCATCAGTGTTCATGATTTTGATAATGATAGTTTTACCATTGCCATTTGCTTGAAGGAATCTCATATTTGCATTCATACTTGGCCTGAGTTTGGACAACTGACTTTGGATGTGTATTTGTGCAATTATTTGCAGGACAACACACAAAAAGTAAAGGATATTACGGCAGATTATATTGCTTATTTTGAAGCAGTGGTACTTAAAGATTTTGAAATTAACAGATAAGATATGAAAGTAACTTGCTTTAATTGCAATAACACAACAACATTAGAGGTTCTTTTTGAGGTCGAATCTTTCGCATGTCCGCATTGCGTGTACACGTATAAGAACACCCGCAGCGAAGGATTAAAATACTTTAACAAATCAGAACCTTACTACTATAAATACCAATTTAAAGTAGGTTCAAAGGCAAATTTTGATGGTATCGAATATCAAGTTACTGGCCTCCTGATAAAATCAAGCAACGGATACGAGTGGACGGAATACATTCTTGAAAGTAAAAAAGGAGAGTACTTGTACCTATCGGAATCAAACGGACATTGGATACTTTTGAACCAAATTGATTTTGATAAAAAAGTTGGCAATCACCCGAAGACAGTGGAATATCAGGATATAATTTACGACCGCTACAATTATTGTTACCCAACATTAGTTGCCGCTCAAGGATTTTTTGACTTTGATATTTACTCGAAATTCGAAATTATCGAATATATAAATCCACCCTTAATGCTTTCTTTCGAAAAATTGGGTGCCAATCAAACTTGTTTCTTTGGAAAACATATTTCTAGAAGCGCAATCAAAAAAGCATTTAATACCACTGACCTAGATAAAAAAACGGGTATAGGTCAAGTACAACCTTTTCTATTCAATATTCGCAATTTGGGATTGACCTGTGCCTCGGTTGCAATGGTGATTTTAGTGAGCCATTGGTACATGAATTTGGGTCGTGTAGAACAAAATGTTTTGAATACTGAGATGTCCTTTGACCAATACACCAACAAAGAATATGTAACGCCAGCCTTTAATTTAAAAGGAAGTTCAGCACCTTTGTCTGTAAGAGTTCATACCAATGTTAATAATTCGTGGGCTAATGTTCAACTAGCTTTGATTAATGAAAATACGGGCGAAGAAACTTATGCCAACAAGGATATTGAGTATTATCACGGTTATACCGATGGTGAAAACTGGACTGAAGGAAGTGAAACAAATGAGTTTAATATTTGTGGTGTAGCCGCAGGAAAGTACCATTTGGCCATTACACCTATGAAGGCGCCAGAAGATGTGCAAAATCAATCCTTACAAATAAGCGCATCATGGTCTAAACCATCGTATAGAAATGTCTATATGACCTTTATTTTTATGATTGTATTTGTTATTGGAATGTATTACCTCAACCAAAATTTTGAAAACAAACGATGGGAAGAATAACCGATTTTATCAAAACAAATTACCTTTCGCTACTTATTGGCTTGTGCTTTTATGGTATTTACATGTACTATAATACAAACGGAAACCAAATATGCGACTGCGAAACAACCGAAAATTATAGACCTACTCAAGGAAACCGTAGTTCTATCAACCATTTTTATCATAAATAATTAAAACCGCAACATCATGGAAATATTGACAATGAAACCCGTTTTAGCTTCTATTGTTTTCTCACTTTTAGGAATCGTAATTCTTTTGATTGCGTATTTTATTATCGAAAAACTTACTCCAGAGAATACTTGGAACGAAATTTCGAAAAACAATAATGTGGCACTAGCAATTGTTTTTGCTGCCTTTATCATTGGAATTTCAATGATTATTAGTGCCGCGATTCATGGGTAAAAATTTTCTGAAATTCGAATATTTACTGCTATTTGCCGTATTTACCATTGCCACCTGCGGACTTGTGTATGAACTTGTTGCGGGTACTTTGGCGAGTTATTTATTGGGCGATTCGGTCAAACAATTTTCATTTATCATTGGTGTTTATCTATTTTCGATGGGCGTGGGTTCTTATTTTTCGAAATTCCTGACCAAGAACTTACTCAATACTTTTGTCGAAATCGAAATACTAGTCGGACTGATTGGTGGACTAAGTTCGGTATTTTTATTTTTACTGTTTGAAAGTGTGTATTCGTTTCAGCTCCTGCTCTATTTCTTGGTTTTCGTAACCGGTTGTTTGGTAGGATTAGAGATTCCGTTATTGATGAATATTCTCAAGGACAAAATCGAATTTAGAGATTTGGTTTCGAATGTTTTTACCTTCGATTACATTGGTGCTTTGTTGGCATCAGTTCTTTTTCCATTGTTTTTGGTGCCCAAATTAGGTATTATGGGTACGTCTCTATTCTTCGGAATGATTAATATTTCGATCGCCATTGCCTTGTGTTTCTTATTGAAAAAAGAACTGAAAAAAGTTTATTTCTTAAAGAGTAAAGCAATTGTATCGATCTTGATTTTATTAACGGTTTTTATATTCTCAGATAAAATATTGGCCTATTCTGAAGGTAAATTGTACGGCGAAAACATCATTTATACCAACACTACGGCCTACCAACGCATTGTTTTGACGCACAACAAAAGCGATTATCGCTTGTATTTGAACAACAATTTACAATTTAGTTCTGCTGACGAATACCGCTATCACGAAGCTTTGGTACATCCTGCTATGTCGATGGCCAAAAAAGTAGATAACGTACTAATTCTAGGCGGTGGCGACGGTCTTGCTGCTAGAGAAATTTTAAAATACAAAGAGGTTAAAAAAATAACCCTAGTCGATTTGGACGAAGGCATGACCAGAATGTTCAAAACCAACGCAATTTTGAGGGGTTTTAATCAAAATTCCTTGAACAATCCTAAGGTTACCGTTTACAACAAAGACGCCTACATCTGGTCAAAAAATTGCACCGAAAAATTTGATGTGGTGATTATTGACTTTCCTGATCCGTCCAATTATAGTTTGGGAAAGTTGTACTCACTCAACTTTTATGCAACCGTTCAAAAATCATTGAATCCAGATGCTGTTGTCGTTATACAAACGACTTCACCTTACTTTGCCCCTAAATCGTTTTGGTGTATCAACAAAACTGTGATGCAGGTTTTTCCACAGGTCGATGCATATCATGCCTACGTACCTTCGTTTGGAGAATGGGGTTATACGATAGCTATCAACAGTTTTGGCAGTACCTTTAATACTGTGAATCGAAAGGTAGATAGCCTTCGATTTTACAATTATCAGTTCGAAAAATTCAACTATTTCTCCGAAGATATGCTTTCGAAAAACATCGAAATCAACCGATTAGACAACCAAATACTAGTACGCTATTTTGATGAAGAATGGGGAAAATTACAATAACTCGAGAAGAACGTTCTTCAAATCGATAGCCGCTTCTTTGCTAATTATTCCGTTTTTGGATGCTTGCAAAGAAAAAGCAATCACTTTGTTGATTCGTTTATCGGGTACCAATCATATTTTGGGACATAAATTGAGAATACAAAATTTCCCCAAACCAACCAAGGAAATTTCGATTCCGTATTTGATTGTAGGTGGCGGAATATCGGGTTTAAGCGCTGCCAGACAATTGACAAAAAAAGGAATAACCGATTTTTTGATGGTTGAATTGGAAGACCATTTGGGAGGAAATTCATCAAATGGTGAAAATAAATACTCCAAGTATCCATTGGGTGCACATTACTTGCCTTTACCCAATTTAGAAGACAAAGAATTACTGCAATTTCTTACCGAAGAGAAAATTATCTTAGGCTATGATACCAATGGATTACCACAATTTGACGAAACCCAACTTACTTTTGCACCAGACGAACGCCTATTTTACAAAAACAACTGGCAAGAAGGTTTGGTTCCTAAACAAGGAAATTCAGTTCTAGAAGATGAAGAACTAAATCGTTTTTTCAAATTAATGGCTGATTTTCGAACAAAAAAAGACCCCAACGGAAAGTTTTGGTTTATGATTCCGTTATCACAATCGGCAACAAATGAAGCGGTAAAAGCATTAGATTCTGTTACAATGCAACAATGGTTTGTTTCGAATAATTTTACTTCAAAACCGCTATTTGATTATATTGATTACTGCTGCAAAGATGATTTTGGATTGGGAATTGACTATGTTTCTGCCTACGCCGGAATCCATTATTTTGCGGGTCGAAAGCAAAATACGAGTCCAGACAAAAGCGATACTGTACTTACTTGGCCCGAAGGAAATGCAAGATTGGCACAGCATTTACAGAAGTATGTAGTTGGAAAATCGTTGAAAAATCATTTGATGTACAACATCAAAATTGAGGACAACAAAGCCGTTGCCACTGTTTTTGACAATAAAACCAAAACATCAACTACCATTACTGCCGATAAAATTGTGCTTGCAACTCCACAATTTGTTAATCAATACCTTTTAGAAAACAGAAAAAATTTGGTAAAACAATTTCATTACACGCCTTGGATGTTGGCCACTCTGGTTGTATCTGATCTTGTTGATAATAATAGTTTTCCGCTTTGTTGGGACAATGTGATTTATGGTTCAAAAGGCTTGGGCTATGTGTATGACCAGCACCAATCGTTGCAGCAAATTCAGGATAGAAAAGTTATTACGTACTACTATAGTTTTTCGTCATCTGATTTAAAAAAGACAAGACGAGACTTACACAAAAAACCAAAAGAGTATTGGAAACAAGTGGTCTTTAATGATCTAAAAATTGCTCATCCAACAATTGAAGAAGACACCGAAAGCATCGAAATTCATCTTCTGGGTCACGGAATGGTAAGTCCCGTTCCTGGTTTTATTTATGGTCAAGCCAAAAAAGAAGCAGCTAAACCCATCGACAATAAAATCTACTTTGCTCATACTGACTTGGCCGGAATTTCAGTTTTTGAAGAAGCTTTTCACCAAGGAATTAACGCCGTAAACCAAATGATTGATGGAACAACCTTGGATTCATAAAGCCAAAACCGATAGCATTTTTATATTGCTTCCCTCCTTTTTGGTGGTAGCAATGGTGTTTTTGTTTCAAAATCAACTCAAGGTTATTGAAGAACATTATTCTTTTTATACCTGGCTTTTTCTAATTGTTTTTATTGATGTCGCACATGTATATGCAACCTTGTTCAAAACCTACTTTGTAGCATCAGAATTTAAAAAAAGAAGAAAGTTGCTCATCGGATTACCAATAATTTGTTTTGTTATTGGTATGCTTTTGTTTTCATTTGGGAGTGCCGTTTTTTGGTCTATTTTAGCCTATATTGCCGTATTCCATTTCATACGACAACAATATGGCTTCATGCGATTGTATGCTCGCAACGAGCCGAAAAAATGGGCTTGGATCGATAATTTAATTATTTATACCGCGACGATCTATCCCATGTTGTTTTGGTTTTTGTCGCCTACGCGAAAATTCAACTGGTTTGTAGCAAATGAATTTTTCCAATTTGAAAATCCCTTTTTGCTTGAAATCCTAGCATGGATTTATGGTGGAATCCTGTTATTTTATATTCTTCGAACAATTTATTTAACCCTAAAAACCAAATCGTTCAACATACCAAAAAACGCTATTATCTTAGGTACAATACTGTCCTGGTATTTTGGAATTGTATATTTTAACAACGATTTGGTTTTTACACTACTCAACGTTGTTTCTCACGGAATTCCGTATATCGCATTGATCTACCTTAGCGAAATTGAGAAAAAACCAACCTCAGATTTGGGCTGGATGCATTTTTTGAAGAACTTTCAAGGTGTTTTTATTTTTCTATTCATTCTAGTTATAATGGCTTTTTCCGAAGAATACCTATGGGAATTCATGGTCTGGAATGAACAATTTTCGGGAAAAAAGCAGGACTTTTCCAATTGGTATTTTATAATAGTTCCTTTATTAACGGTGCCGCAGTTTACGCACTACCTTTTGGATGGCTTTATCTGGAAAACTAAGCGATAATTAACAAATCGTAACATTTACAACACACTAATTTGTCACTCAGAAAGAGTCTCTAGTCAATTGCCCACTGTAATTGAAAAGCTTGCAACGTGACAAACTGAACGAAATTTTTTATACACAACATTTTCAGTATTCTTTTCATAATTTTTGTCACTCTGAAAGAGTCTTTAATTAGGATACCAACAGTCGCTGAGACGCTTTCAGCGTGACAAACTAAATACCAAATGGTATGCTAACTTAAATCACCATCGTCAATTGAATTCTCTTTCGATCCTCATCTACTTCCGTGACTTTTACGGTTACATGTTGGTGTAACTTCACTACTTCGTTAACATCGCTTACAAAGCCTGCTTTGAGTTGAGAGATGTGAACCAAACCACTTTCTTTGACTCCGATGTCAACAAAACAACCAAAATTGGTGATGTTGTTCACAATTCCAGGCAAAATCATTCCTGATTTTACGTCTTTTATGGTTTTTACATTCGGGTCAAATTCGAAAACTTTAGCTGCTTTTCTCGGGTCTAATCCGGGTTTTTCTAATTCTTTAATAATGTCTTTTAGCGTCAGTAAACCAATTTCTGGAGTGATGTACTTCTCGGGTTTGATTAAGGCCGTTTTCTCTTTATTAGCAATTAAATCATTAACAGTTAGTTTCAAATCTTTTGCCATTTTTTCAACAATCGGATAGGCTTCAGGATGCACTGCCGAGTTGTCCAACGGGTTTTTAGCATTCGAAATTCGGATAAAAGCGACTCCTTGTTGATAGGCTTTCTCGCCCAAGCGAGGCACTTTCTTCAATTGTTTTCTGTTTTCGAAAGGACCATTTTCAGAACGATAGTTTACAATATTTTCGGCCAGCTTCTCTCCTATTCCACTCACGTAGCTTAGTAAATGTTTACTTGCCGTATTAATATTTATTCCAACCGAATTCACGCAACGAATTACGGTATTATCCAATTCTTCTTTTAGTTTATTTTGGTCCACATCGTGTTGGTACTGCCCTACTCCAATGGCTTTTGGGTCAATTTTTACCAACTCTGCCAATGGATCTGAAAGTCGTCTTCCAATCGAAACTGAACCACGTACGGTTACATCATAATCCGGAAATTCTTCACGAGCAATTTTAGAAGCTGAATATACCGAAGCGCCCGACTCTGAAACGATAAATACTTGCACTGGTTTATCAAATGCGATTTTTTTGATGAAAAATTCGGTTTCACGAGATGCGGTTCCGTTTCCTATCGAGATGGCATCAATTTTATAGGCATTGACCATCGATTTAATCTTTTTCATCGCCATGGCTGTTTCATTCTGTGGCGCGTGTGGATAGATATTTTCATTGTACAATAAATCTCCCTTTTCGTCCAGACAAACTACTTTACAACCGCTCCTAAATCCTGGGTCGATAGCCAAAATACGTTTTTCGCCCAATGGTGGCGCCAAAAGTAACTGCCCTAAATTATTAGCAAATACCTGAATCGAACTAGCATCGGCCTTTGCTTTGGCTTCTTGCAAGGCTTCGTTGGATATTGCTGGATTTAGTAAACGTTTATAACTGTCTTCAATGGCTAATTGTACATGTGGCGTACTCGCGCTTTGTCCTTTTAGAACCAAAGCATCAATAATATCATAAGCTTCGTCTAGATCAACTTCAACTTTAAACTTGATGAATCCCTCATTTTCGGCACGCAACATCGCCATTAATCGGTACGAAGGAGCTTTAGTCAACGGCTCTGACCACTCAAAATACTGATTGAACTTTTGAGCAGCTTCGTCATCTTTTTTGCTTTTGACAACCTTAGTAGTAATGGTTGCTTTACGCTCGTATAAGCGACGCAATTGCTTTCGAACATAAATATTTTCGTTAATCCATTCGGCTACAATATCACGTGCTCCTTGCAAAGCAGCGTCTTCATTGATGACATTATCATTCAAATATTTGGTCGAAAGAAAATCTACATCATCATTGTTTTGTGCCATGATGATTTTAGCCAAAGGTTCCAATCCGTTTTCACGAGCAACATCGGCTTTGGTTTTTTTCTTCTTTTTATAGGGTAAATAGAAATCTTCTAGCTCTTGCAAATCAAAACTTTTATCAATTTTTGCAAACAAAGTTTCGTTCATTGCACCTTGCTCCATGATGGATTTCAAGATAGCTTCTTTACGTTTCACGACTACTTCGTACTCTTTTTGGAGTTTGGCTATATTTTCGATTTGTACTTCGTCTAGATTTCCAGTAGTATCTTTTCGATACCTAGAAATAAATGGAACTGTACAATCTTCTTGTAATAATTGAACGGTTTTTTGAATATTGATTGCTGCTGTAGCAACCGATTTGGATATGTATTGTATGTTGGTCATTGTATTGTTAATTGAATAATTTTATATAGGTGTCAAATACGTAAATTTTACCTCTCTTGCTTCCTGTAATTTCTTTTAAGATTTTCATAGCTACCAAGTCTTCCAAAATTTTGTAGGCTGTAACTTGTGAAACCCCAGTTATTTCTATCACTTTAAAAACATTAACAGTTGGTTTTTGGTATAGAAATTCCATGATACTTAATAAGTGATGAATTCTATTTCCTGTAATTTTAATTTTTTCATCAATATCCTTCTTTAGTTTTAAAACAGCATCAAAGGTGTTTATTCCGCTTTTAGCGGTTTCTATAATACCCACCAAGAAAAATTTAAACCATTGTTTTAAATCATTTTTGGTTCTCACATTCATCAAATTATCATAATAGTATTTTCGGTTTCTTTCAAAAAAATCAGATAAATACAAAACAGGTTTTTTAAGAATTGTTTTGTCTACTAAATAAAGTGTAATCAATAATCTACCAACCCTTCCGTTGCCATCTAAAAATGGGTGAATCGTTTCAAATTGATAGTGAATTAAGGCTATTTTTAATAAATCAGGGAAATAAAACTCTTCATTATGAGCAAATTTTTCTAAATCACTCATCAATTCGGCTACTGAATTCTGAACAGGAGGAATAAATGTAGCGTCATTAATAGAGGCTCCACCTATCCAGTTTTGGCTGGTTCTAAATTCGCCTGGTAATTTGTTTTGACCTCGGACACCTTGCAATAAAATTTTATGAGTTTCCTTGATTAACCGTGTTGAAAACGGAAGAGTATCTAATTGTTTGATGGCCGTATTCATCGCTTCAATATAATTTTGCACTTCTTCCCAATCGTCCCTTTTATCCAAAACTATATCTTCCTTGTCTAATAACGCCTCCTCTATATTCGTTTGTGTTCCCTCAATTTTACTACTTTGAGTAGCTTCCTTCAAAACATGCATACTGATAAACATATCAATATTTGGAATATACTCCGAATACATATCCAATCTTCCCAATTGCCTATCCGCTTGCGAAAGTAATTGTTGAATTTCCATATCATCCAATAACCAATGTTTATTAATGAACGAAGGTTGAAAGCTTTTATAATAGCCTTGATTTTCAAAATTTCCTGATTTGTAGTTATTCATTTCCTCCTATTTATAAAACAAAGATAGTTCTTAATTCAAAAAAATGGTTTTTTTTAAATTAAGAAATACTATTAATTCAAAAAAGTGGTGTTTTTTAAATTAAGAATTTTTACTGATTTAATTTATACATTATTTTTAAATTAATGTACTAACTGTTATTACAACCAACTCTATTTTTAAAATAAGATATCTTTGCTCCAAATTATACATTCAATACATGATTTTATTTTTTATTTTTTTAGCTTTAAACCTAATTGCTTTTATACTTATCGCCTACGATAAATACCTAGCAAAAAATCAAAAAAGACGCATTCCTGAACGAACACTTTTAGGTTTTGTATTGATCGGTGGGACTATTGGTTCTGGATTAGCAATGCAAATTTTTAGACATAAAACAGCAAAGAGGAGTTATTTACTAAAGTTTTGGGGAATAGTTATTTTGCAAATGCTACTATTATATGCCTTTTATCATTTTGATTTAGGAAGATAATTATAGAATAAAATCCAAATAATTAGACTTATTAATTACTTCAAAGCCTGCCTCTGGATACGCTTTTGCGAAAGCGGTAGGAACTTTAACTTTCTTGTTTTCATTCCACTTAAACTCAAAACCGGTGAGCATATCTCCCCTTACTTCCAACCAATCTAATTCTTGTTGGTCATAAGTGCGCCAAAAGTAATTATTGGTTGTAATTTTGTGATAATGCTGTTTTTTAATTCGTTCTACGGCTAAATAATTTTCCCATAAATCACCAACATCATTTCGAGCATCCAATCGATTAAAATTATTAATTATTCCGTTTCGAATGCCATTATCATAAAAGTACCATCTACTTGATTTTACAATTTCTTTTCTCAAATTTCGGCTGAAACCCTCCACTTTAAATAAAATGAAAACTTTAGACAAAAGATCCAGATAATTTGCCACCGTATTTTTTGAAATTTGCAATTGATTACCCAATTCTTGCACTGAAACTTCTTTACCTACTTGATAAGCAATCAATCGCAAGAGATTGTATATTTTATCCGCTTGCTTAATACCTTCAAAAGCTAAAATATCTTTGAGTAAATACGAGTTAATAATTTCGAATAAGTACTCTTTCTTCTCCTCCCAGTCTTGATATTGCATTAATTCAGGATAACCTCCAAAAAGTAAACGCTCTTCTAAATTTTCAGTGGTTTGTTTGAAATTTTCGTGAGTCGAAAATTCCATTTGTGCCAACGGAAAAAGATACATTGTGTTTTTTCGACCTACCAATGGTTCACCTAAATTATTGTTTAAATCAAATATAGAAGATCCTGTTGCAATAATTTTAATACCCTCAATGGAATCTACTATCAATTTCAATATCAAACCGATTTCAGGAATGGTTTGTGCTTCGTCAATTACTAATAAATCAATATTAGTTAATAGACGTTTATAATTAGCTACAGAACGCTCTTGTAATAAATTAGCATCTTGAATATCTTCACCATTCAATTGCAGATAACTTCCCTCGCGTACCGTTTTGAGATAATTTTTAATCAATTCTGTTTTACCAACACGCCTTGCGCCCAACAAAATCAATACTTTATTAGGTAAAACTTTTTTACTAAAATTGTCAAAAATGGCTCTCGTTAAGTAACTTTTCATCACATTCTAATTAAAATTTAGATCAAATATACTTTAAAAAATGTAAATACCGTCAGTCAACTGACTCAATTTACATTAATACCGTCAGTTGACTGACTGAATTAACGTTAATTCAGTCAATAGAAAATAAAAAAACCGCAAATACATTTTTATAATTCATGTATTTGCGGTTCAATTTATTTATGAAACCAAGTTATTCAATTGTTTTATACCTTCTAGTTTAGAATTGAAATAACCAACTTTTAAAAAACTTAGAAACTCAGCTACTTATAATCTTTAAAAAAAAACTACTTATTGACAAGCAATTTTATTCACTCTATTTTGATGTCTTCCACCTTCAAAAGCAGTGTTCAAGAATGTATCTACAATTTCAACAGCTTGCTCGATTGAAGTAAAACGTGCTGGAATACTCACCACATTGGCATCGTTATGCAAACGTGTTAGATAAGCAATTTCTTTAGTCCAACACAAACCAGCTCGTACTCCGGCATGTTTGTTAACCGTCATTGCAATTCCGTTTCCGCTTCCGCAAATAACAATTCCAAAATCAGCTTTACCTGTTTCAACATCTGTAGCTACAGGATGCCCAAAATCAGGATAATCCACTGAGTCTACTGAGTCAGTACCATGATTAGTGACTGCGTACCCTTTTGCTTCAAGCATTTTAACAATTGCTTTTTTATACTCTGGACCAGCGTGATCGTTTCCTATTGAAATTTTCATTTTTTATTATGTTAAGTTGTGTTTTGCAAATTTACCAAAAGATAACTACATATTATAGGTCTGCTTTTTGTTTGTTTTTTAAATTATGTGTATTCTCTTTTTTTAACCTCTTAAGTACCACTAATACAGGAATTTATGAGGTTATTAACAAATATAATAAATACATAAAACCTTGTAAATCAGTATATAATTCGAATATAAAATGTTAATATTTTGCATTGTTAATAGCAAAACGCAAATGCTTGAAATTCAGTTAACTTTAAATTAACATACAATGTTAATAAGTTCGGATAGAATATTAGAAGTATTTTTTGGTTCTTAACTTAAAAAGAGTAATCCAAAACCCACTTTTAAAAACCTAATTTAGTTTGGTTAATTTTTAGAAAAGTTATCAATACTAAAAAGTAGTTTGTCAACATTTTTTTAAAAAATACTTATTTACATTTTCTATTAATTTTAGTTTATCAACCATTGTTAATTAAAATTGAATATCGTTTGAAAATAAGAACTTTAAGAATAAACAACTATGTTAATAACTCGATATAAAAGAGCATAACTTCTATTCAAACCTTTTTCTACTAAATTTATAGTAACTATTAACAGACTATAATAACCAGTAAAAAGGATTTTAAATTTAATTTTTCTTTTTGTTTATTTATATATATGTTGACAACTTTCAAAAATTAAACGATTTTCAATTTGTTATCGTATTTCATTTCTTGAAGAATTGTTTTCACGGTTTCAAAATCGTTGGGATGAATTTTAAGTGTGATTCCGCCCAATGCATTCGAATACATTGGAGCAAAAGAAGACATGATTTCGTTTTCAAAAAAATACTGTAATTCTTCTTGATCTAATCTATGTTTTAAAATTTGTATTTCATGGACGTAATCGAAGACTGCTATTGTAATAAATTTTTCCATATTTTGTTTCTTTGCATAAATATACAACTTACTATTGAAAGTTATATTTTCTTTAAAACTGCCTGCTATTTTCTTATAACTGTTAACTATTTTGTAATTTTCGGCTTTTAAGAAACGATTTATGGGAAAAAGATTAAGAAAGCCGATCAAGAAAGAGAAAGATTTCTCTGAAAAAATTATAAAAATATTATCGCAAAGTGCCAATAAAGCATTCAATTTTAAACAAATAGGTGCTAAACTAGAACTTGATGATACCGAAAGTAGAAATCAAATTATAAAAGATCTCAAAATATTAGCTGCTCAAAACAAGATTATTGAGAGTGAACCAGGGAAATATTTAATAAAAGCTGCAAGTCAAGATTACTACGAAGGAAAAATAGATATGACAGGTCGTAAGACTGCTTTTTTTGTTTGTCCTGACTTAGACGATGATGTTTTTATACCAACAGCTAATTTAAACCGAGCGCTGGATAAGGATATTGTAAAGGTTTATGTGTACAATAGACGAAAAGGTAAACGTCCAGAAGGAGAAGTTATTGAAGTGGTAGAAAGACACAAAACAGACTTTGTTGGTGTAATTGACATTCAAAAGAACTTTGCTTTTGTCTCTACAGCTAATCCAAAAATGTATACCGATATTTTTATTCCAAAGGATAAATTAGGAGAAGCGGAGCAAGGTGATGTTGTTTTAGTTCATATCGAAGATTGGCCAAAAAGAGCCGATAGTCCATTTGGATCAGTTATAAAAGTGTTAGGGAAACCAGGACAACACGATACAGAGATTCATGCTATTTTAGCTGAATATGGTTTGCCATCCGAGTTTCCGATTGAGGTGGAGACGTTTGCACAAAAAATAGATACATCAATTACTCCAGAAGAAATAGCTAATCGTAGAGACATGCGTGATACGCTAACATTTACGATTGATCCTAAAGACGCTAAAGATTTTGATGATGCGTTGTCATTTAAACAATTAGAAAATGGAAATTACGAAATTGGTATTCACATTGCCGATGTTTCGTATTATCTGGAAGAAGGTACCATTCTTGATGACGAAGCATATCAAAGAGCTACCTCTGTTTATTTAGTAGATAGAGTAGTGCCTATGTTACCCGAAGTACTTTCTAATTTTGCGTGTTCTTTACGTCCACAGGAGGAAAAATATACCTTTTCTGCTGTTTTTGAAATTTCAAAAAAAGCCGAAGTTATTAACCAATGGTTTGGTAGAACTGTTATTTTCTCGGATCAACGTTTTGCATACGAAGAAGCACAATACATCATAGAGACTAAAGACGATACGATTCCGGTAGAAACTTCTATAACGGGTAGTTCTTATAAAGTTGCTCCAGAAATTGTCGCAGCGACACTTAAATTGGATGAATTAGCTAAAATTTTACGTAGGAAGAGGATGAACGATGGAGCGATTTCTTTTGATAAAGTAGAAGTGAAGTTTAACTTGAGTGAAGCAGGGGAACCCGAAGGTGTTTACTTTAAAGTTTCTAAAGATGCCAACCATCTTATTGAAGAGTTCATGCTATTAGCAAATAGAAAAGTAGCAGAGTTTATTGGTAAACAAAAGAAAACTTTTATTTATAGAATTCACGATGAACCTAACGAAGATAAACTGTTTGCTATGCAAGCTTTGATTTCTAAGTTTGGGTATAAAATCGATTTTAGACAAGGGGATGTTTCTAAAGCTTTAAACCAATTAATGGCTGATGTAAACGGAACTAAGGAACAAAATCTAATTGATACTCTTGCTATTCGCTCGATGAGTAAAGCCAAATATTCGACTGATAATATTGGTCATTACGGACTAGCATTTGATTATTACTCTCATTTTACTTCGCCAATTCGTCGTTATCCGGACGTTATGGTACACCGTTTGCTACAACATTACTTAGACGGAGGTAAATCTGCTGATGAGGAATTGTATGAAACGAAGTGTTTACATAGTTCAACAATGGAAGGACTTGCAACAAATGCCGAAAGAGATTCGATCAAATACATGCAAGTAAAATACATGCAAGATCACCAAGATCAAGAATTCTTGGGAGTTATTTCTGGTGTTACAGAGTGGGGAATTTTTGTTGAAATTATCGAAAACAAGTGCGAAGGAATGGTAAGAATTCGTGATATAAAAGACGATTATTACACTTTCGATGAAAAACAATATGCTTTAGTTGGTGCAACTTCACATCAATTATTACAATTAGGAGATGAAATTTACGTTAAAGTTAAAAATGCCGATCTAGTTAAAAAACAATTAGATTTCAATTTTTTAAGAAGAGTAAATGAACCAGTAAATTAAATAAAATGAAAAAAGTATTTATTATCGCAATAGCATTTGCAATGCAATCTGCTGTTGCACAAGTATCTAAAAACTTAGGTGATTTTAATACCGTAAAAGTGTATGATAAGCTAAATGTAAAATTAATCGCTAGCTCAGAAAACAAAGTTATAATTACAGGTTCTAGAGAAAAAGAAGTAGAGGTTGTTAACAATAATGGGGAATTGAAGTTAAGAATGCCTTTTCCTAAGTTACTATCCGGGAATGATATTACTATTCAATTATTTTATAAAAATATTGATGGAGTAGATGCTAATGAGGGCGCTTATGTTTCAAGTGAAGAAACTTTTGATGCTACCATTATGGATATTAGTGCACGTGAAGGAGCTGAAGTTCACCTGAATTTAGATGTAAACAAAGTGAATGTAAAAGCAGTTACGGGCGGTATCATTGTGCTTGAAGGTAAAGCAACCAATCAAGATATTACGATAATGACTGGTGGTGAGCTAGAAGCCAAAGATTTAATAACCAATCAAACTACGGTAAGTGTATCTGCAGGTGGAAATGCCGAAGTTAATGCAACTGTTTTAGTGGATGCAAAAGTAAAGGCTGGAGGTTCAGTTTGGGTTTATGGAAAGCCGAAGCAAATCAATAAAAAGACAGTTCTAGGAGGTACAATCGAAGAAAAAAATTAACTTGTGCTTTTATTCGGTATTTAAATTGTAATTTTTGATGATAAACGATATTTTATCAGGTATTCCTTGGGGAATTTTTTTAAGTTTTATGATTGGTCCTGTATTTTTTATTTTACTAGAAACTAGTATTATAAAAGGTTTTAGGGCTGCATTAGTATTTGACTTAGGCGTTGTTTTAGGAGACGTTTTTTTTATCGCAGTAGCCTATTTGGGAAGTTATAGATTAATTCAAAGTTTACAAGATAAGCCAGCTCTTTTTATATTTGGTGGAATTATAATGTTAGCCTATGGTGTTATTTCTTTTTTAAGTTTAAGAAAGGAAAAGAAAGTAAATACAACCGAGATTGATAAGGAAATCATCAAGAAAAATTATTTTAGTTTATTTATTAAAGGTTTTTTATTAAACGTTATAAACATAGGAGTTTTGGGTTTTTGGATGGCTGTTATTATATCAGTTGGACCCAAATTAGAAATGCAAAATAGCAGAATGTTTACCTTTTTTACTACCGTAATTATTACATATTTGTTAGTTGATTGTATCAAAATACTTTTAGCAAAGCAATTAAAATCTAAGATGACTCCAACCAATATTTTAAAGATTAAAAAAACAATAAGTATTGTTCTAATGGTTTTTGGGTTAGTATTAATTACTCAAGGTTGGTTTCCAAAAGAGAAGGAAATGGTTAAAAATGCCTTTCAAAAAATAGAAAATAAAGATTAATTTTTTTCAAAAAATAGAATCAAACCACTCTAATCGAGTGGTTTTTTTTTGTTCCTATTTTAAAAAAAGTGCTAATCATGTAGTTATCGTTGTGAAAAATGTGGGATTACCATCACTTTTAATTAGCGCCTAATAGCGTTTATATCCTTCGTCGAAATGACAAATTTGGTTTAGTTTGGCATATAAAAAAACCTCTAATTGTATTAAGTATTTTTAAAGTAGAGTACTTCCATATTACTTTATTTTGTCATTCCGAAAGAGGAGGAATCTCCGCTACGTGATACTAACAATTGATATAATTACTAGAGTTTTCTCCTTCGTCGAATTGACAAATTTAGGTTAGTTTGGTAAATAAAAAAACCTCCAAATTGCTTTCAAGATTTACTATATAAAAATCTGATTTTCCACTACTTTTTCATTCCGACAGAGGAGGAATCTCCATTACCATTCATTTACAATTGATAAAATTACTAGAGTTTTCTCCTTCGTCGAAAGGACAATTATAGGTGGGTTTGACATAAAAAAAATTTAAAAGTAATTTGGAGACATACTATATTAAACCCTTGTTTTCTTTTATTTTGTCATTCCGACAAAGGAGGAATCTCCATTACGATACACTAACAATTGATATAATTACTAGAGTTTTCTCCTTCGTCGAATTGGCAATTATAGGTGGTTTTGACATAAAAAAAACTTAAAAGCAATTGGAGAAATACTAAATTAAGCTCTTATTTTCTTTCATTTTGTCATTCCGACAGAGGAGGAATCTCCGCTACGTTATACTAACAATTGATATAATTATTAAAGTTTTATCCTTCGTCGAAATGATAATTTTGAGTGGGATCAACATAAAAAAAACTCCAAATTGCTTTGAAGGTTTTTAAAGTAGAGTATTTCCATATTACTTTAGTTTGTCATTCCGACAGAGGAGGAATCTCTATTACGATACATTAAAAAATGATACAATTACTAGAGTTTTCTCCTTCGTCGAAATGACAAATTCGGGTTGGTATATTAAAAAACCTCCAAATTGCCTCGAGTATTTTTAAAGTAGAGTACTGCCATTTTACCATAGTTTGTCATTCCGAGAGAGGAGGAATCTCCATTACGATTCATTAACAATTGATATAATTACTAAAGTTTTCTCCTTCGTTGAAATGACAATTATAGGTGGGTTTGACATAAAAAAATACTTAAAAGTAATTTGGAAACATACTATATTAAACTCTTGTTTTCTTTCATTTTGTCATTCCGACAGAGGAGGAATCTCCATAACAATACATTAAAAAATGATGGAAGTACTAGAGATTTCTCACTCGTCGAAAGGACAAATTTGGGTTAGTTTGGTAAATAAAAAAACCTCCAAATTGCTTTCAAGGTTTACTATATAAAAATCTGATTTTCCACTACTTTGTCATTCCGACAGAGGAGGAATCTCTATTACGATACACTAACAATTGATATAATTACTAGAGTTTTCTCCTTCGTCGAAATGTCAAAGTAGTGAAAAATCAGATTTTTATATAGTAAACCTTGAAAGCAATTTGGAGGTTTTTTAATATACCAAACTAACCC
>NZ_JAQWTM010000178.1 GCF_029242675.1 Flavobacterium sp. | reverse complement strand
CTGCATTGGTGATAAATATACCGGCTAGTATGATGTAAACGGTTTCTTTTTTGGATTGAAGCATAAGGACTATTTATGCTCAAATATATTGTATTATTTTGTTTTTATAAAATATTTGTGCGTCAAGCTTGTTTAGTATTTAAACAAAAAAAGAGTGATTTGAATTTCAAATCACTCTTTTTATATTTTAAAAAAGAACTTTAAGATTAACCTAAAGCAGCTCTTTTAAATCCTGTAACGATAAGATCTTTGTCTAAAGACTTAACATAAGCAGCAACGCTCATTTTGTTATCTTTGATGTAATCTTGGTTTACTAATGTATTATCTTTAAAGAAACGAGCTAGTTTACCTTTAGCGATATTGTCTAGCATAGCTTCTGGCTTACCTTCTTGACGTAGTAAGTCTTTAGCGATTTCGATTTCTTTTTCGATTGTAGCAGCATCAACACCAGCTTCGTCTAAAGCGATAGGAGACATTGCAGCAGCTTGCATTGCAACGTTTCTTGAAGCTTCTTCAGCACCTTCTACTTTTGCAGACAAAGCTACTAATGTTGCGATTTTGTTACCAGAGTGGATGTAAGATCCAACGAAAGCACCTTCTAATTTCTCAAAAGTTCTGATTTCTAATTTTTCTCCGATAACTCCTGTTTGCTCAATTAATTTTTCAGCAACAGTGATTCCTTTGTATTCAGCAGCTAGGAAAGCTTCTTTAGAATCGTAGTTCAATGCTAAGTTAGCTAATTCTGTAGCCATAGTTACGAAACTTTCGTTCATACCTACGAAGTCAGTTTCACAGTTTAGAGTGATTACAACACCAGCCGTTTTCTCAGCATTAACAACAGCAATTGCAGCTCCTTCTGTAGATTCTCTATCAGAACGGTTTGCAGCTACTTTTTGTCCTTTCTTGCGTAAGTTTTCGATTGCTAATTCAAAATCTCCTTCTGCTTCAACTAATGCTTTTTTGCAGTCCATCATTCCTGCACCAGTAGCTGTTCTTAATTTATTTACGTCTGCAGCAGTTATTGTTGCCATAATATTTATATTTTAAATTAAAAAAAAATAGTTTTAAAAAAAAATTCCAAATCTCAAATTCCAAATTCCAATTGATTAATTAAATCATTTCTGATGTTAATTTTTGGAATTTGGAATTTTAAAATTTGGAATTAAGATTGTTTTATTCTTCAGTTGCTGGCGCAGCTGTTTCAGCAGCAGGAGCTGCAGTCTCAGTTGCTACCGCTTCAGCTGTTGCTGGAGCTGCAGTTTCAGTTGCGTCTGTTTCTTTATCAGAACCTCTATCAGAAAGTCCTTCGATAACAGCAGCAGTTACTAAAGATAAAATTTTATCGATTGATTTAGAAGCATCATCATTTGATGGAATTACGTACTCTACTTCACGAGGATCAGAGTTAGTATCAACCATTGCAAAAACTGGAATGTTTAATTTTTGAGCTTCTTTTATTGCGATGTGTTCCGCTTTGATATCTACTACAAATAATGCAGCTGGTAATCTTGACATATCAGAAATTGAACCTAAATTTTTCTCTAATTTAGCACGAAGACGATCAACTTGTAAACGCTCTTTCTTAGAAAGGGTCATGAAAGTACCATCTTTCTTCATTTTATCAATAGTAGCCATTTTTTTAACAGCTTTACGGATAGTTACGAAGTTAGTTAGCATTCCACCAGGCCATCTTTCAGTGATGTAAGGCATGTTTGCAGCTTTTGCTTTTTCA
>NZ_JAQWTM010000165.1 GCF_029242675.1 Flavobacterium sp. | reverse complement strand
TCGCATTGTTTTTTGAAATCAGCCCAAACGCTTTCCTCGGTATGTTTTACGGTGTCGGCTCTGTAGCCATCTACACCGTAGTCCGTAATGTAATCAGTTAACCATTTTATGATATAGTAGCGCGGTGTTCTTGGGTAGCCTGTTCGTTTAAAAAAGGCATCCAGTTCCGCTACTTCCTGATCGTATCGACCTTCATTTTTCCATTTTTCTACAAGAAAAGGAGGCAGGTCTACATCTTGTGTACTTTCTGTTCGGATATCAGGTAAGTTAGCCACCAAGGTACACAAAGTGGTGTTGTCGAAGTTTTTATAGTCGCATGTTGGATTAGTACGAACCCAATAGTTAGGCCAAACGGTATCCACATCAGTTACGGGTCCTGTATGATTAATGACACCGTCGAGTACGATTCGGATTCCGTGAGCATGGGCTTTTTTTACCAAATTAGCTAGATCTTCTTTGGTTCCAAAATTGGGATCTAACGCGGTCCAATCCCTCGTCCAATAGCCGTGAAAGCCATAGCTCAGGCCTGTTCCTTCATCGACAGCATCGTGTATTTGTTCTACTATTGGGGTAAACCAAATCGCATTGATTCCTAGCTTATCAAAATAGCCTTCATCAATTTTTTTAGAAATACCCTTGATGTCGCCACCTTCAAAACCACGTAGTTTGCCTGCAGTTTTAATTCTGTTGTAGTTTAAATCGTTTAGTTTATCGCCATTGTTAAAACGGTCTGTCATTAAGAAATACACGGAGGCTGCTTCCCAAACAAAGGGTACTTTTTTCTTGGTTGTAACTGCAGTTGTGGTTTCTGTTGGTTTTTTCGTTGCGTTACAACTAGCTAAGAGAGCAATTGCGATTGTAGATAGTACTAGTATATTTTTTTTCATTGCTGAATAGGTTTTTATGCGTTTTATTGTAATTCTAAAATTAAAACCGACTTTGGCTCTAATTCGATTTCAGAGCTGATGTCAATTATTTTGTTAGTAAGGATGTCTTTTGCTGTTGTGTGTTTTTGAATATTTTCGGCAAAACGCTTGGTGCTCAGTTTTGTAGTATCCTTATTGTTGTTTAAAACAATCATTACGGTACTATCATCATCGTATCTGAAATAAGTGTACACATTATTTTCAGGAATGTAGTGCATCATTTTACCTAGGTGAACAGCTTTGGTTTTTTTTCGCCATTGAAAAAGCTTGGCTGTAAAATCAAAATAGTCATTCTGACCTTGTGATCTTCCCTCTGGCAGGAATGCATTAGATGCGTCTGCAGCCCATCCGCCAGGGAAATCGTGTCGAATGTCGGCATCGCCTTTTTCCTTATTCCCGCTCATCCCTATTTCGCTACCGTAATACAATTGAGGGATACCGCGAACGGTTGCAAGTACAGCCATAGCCATTTTGTATTTTCGAATATCGTTTTGATAAATTTCATTAAAACGATTGGTGTCATGATTTTCGGCAAAGACTAAAATATTGTTGGGATTGGCATACAAATAGTCATTGGTGAAATTATCATAGAGTTTGATCATTCCTTTGTCCCAGCTACCATCATCTTCATTGAATACTTTGCCCAATGCATCTAAAAGCGTAAAGTCCATTACCGAAGGCAAGTTCGAGTTGTAATTTTGGATTTTGCCAATTGGGCTGTCTTTTTGCCAATAGGCCATTTGTGAGGTATTTTGCATCCATACTTCACCCACAATATTAAAATTAGGATAAGCAGTCGTTATGGCTTTTGTCCATTTTGCAATTCCTTGTGGATCCGAGTAATTATAAGTGTCCACCCTGAAACCATCTAAGTTCGCATACTCTATCCACCAAATAGCATTTTGAGTAAGGTAGTTTAGTACTAAAGGATTCGATAAGTTTAAGTCAGGCATGGAGGGTACAAACCAACCTTTTACACAGGTTTCTTCATCAATTTTAGAAGCATGAATGTCTGTTATAGTTGTTCTCTTGTGATTCGTTTGGGTATAGGTTTCAAACTGATTGATCCAATCTTTTGTTGGCAAATCTTTGATCATCCAATGATTGATTCCCCAATGATTAGTCACATAATCCATTACGAGTTTCATGTTTTTTTGATGCAATGCCGCCGAAAGCCTCACATAATCCTCATTAGTTCCATATCTAGGATCAATTTTATAAACATCGGATTGACCGTAGCCGTGATAGGAATATTCCTTGTCATTGTCTTCGCAAAGGGGCGTACTCCAAATCGTAGTGGCGCCTAAAGCGGAGAGGTACTCTAAATTATTTATAATTCCTTGTATGTCTCCACCGTGTCTACCGCCGGGAAGTTCCCGATTGTATTTTTCGGTGGTTGTAGCGTCACTATCATTTTTGGTATTTCCGTTAGCAAAACGATCGGGCATAAGGAGATAAATCATATCTGATGAATCAAAACTTTGGCGTTCAGCCGAATTAGCGCGACGTTGCTTTAAGGAATATTTTTGTCTAATTGTTGCTTTGTCTTTGTTTTTAAAAGTAAACAACAAGTCTGATGCAGGAATGTTTTGGGTACTGATTGTTACAAAAAGGTAATTTTTGTTGTCGGTTTTTTTAATATCGGAAATAGGAATTCCATTCGATACCGTAACATCATAAGCCGCGATATTTTCTCCATAAAAAAGAATTTGAAGCTCAGGATTTTGCATTCCAGCATACCAAAAGGGTGGTTCGATTTTATTGATTTGAGCGGTTAGACTTAATGACATAAAGAAAAGGAATAAGGTTATTCTTCGTATCGATGATGTATGTTGTACGAACATAGTATTCAAATTTAGTCCAAAATAAGCGTATTAAAAATAATAGGGATAAAGATTTACTTTCCTAACTATTTTAAAATACATGTATTGGTGTGTTAGTAATTGGTATAAGTAAACAATCCCAAATGAATTTGGGATTGTTTGGTTACTTTAATTCTACTCTTTATTCTCAACCGACTTGCCGGTTTTAAATACTTTTAAGCGGTAACTGCTTTAGGAGTTACATTCATCACAGCATCATTCAATACAATTTCGATTGCGTTGTCTCCATCAACAGTAAAGGTTGTATTGCCATGAGAGACATTTACAGTTACTATTTGATTTCTAAAGTTTATTTTAAAGGAATATCCTTCCCACTCTTTTGGGATTTTTGGCGAAAAGTGCAATTGATTGTTTTTTACTCTCATTCCACCAAATCCTTCAACAATGCTCATCCAAGTACCTGCCATAGAAGTGATGTGACACCCTTCTTCAACCTCTTTATTGTAATCATCTAAATCTAGCCTAGAAGTACGTAAGTAAAAAGTGTATGCCATATCCATTTTGTCCAACAATGCGGCTTGGATGGAGTGTACACAAGGCGATAAGGAACTTTCATGAACGGTAAAAGATTCGTAAAATTCAAAATTATTTTTTAATTCTTCTTTTGAAAAATGATCTTCAAAGAAATAGAAACACTGCAATACATCCGCTTGCTTAATGTAAGGCGAACGTAAAATGCGGTCCCAAGACCATTTTTGGTTAATTGGTCTTTGTGATTTATCTAAATCAGCAACGCGTACCAGTTCCTTGTCTAAAAATCCATCTTGCTGTAAATAGACATTGTGCTCTTCACTAAAAGGGAAGTACATACTGTCAGATACTTTTTTCCAAGATTGCAGTTCTGTATCGGTGATTTTTACTTTTTCAGTAATGCGTTTATGATCCGAAGGATATTCTAGAGATACTTTTTGAATTTGATCGTATGTATATTCTAAACACCATTTAGCAATATAATTGGTGTAGAAATTATTGTTGACGTTGTTCTCATATTCGTTAGGACCTGTTACTCCTAAAATAACATATTGGTTTTTGTGAGTTGAAAAAGTCGCTCTTTGATGCCAAAAACGAGCGATAGCGATTAAAACTTCCAAACCTTTTTCAGGAATATAACTATAGTCACCCGTATATCTATGGTAGTTGTAAATTGCAAAAGCAATAGCACCATTTCTATGAATTTCTTCAAAAGTGATTTCCCATTCGTTATGGCATTCCTCACCATTCATGGTCACCATAGGATACAAGGCTGCGCCATTAGTAAAGCCTAGTTTCTCTGCATTTTCAATAGCTTTATCGAGCTGATTGTAGCGATAGGTCAATAGATTACGAGCCACTTCTTGGTCTTTGGTCGCCATATAAAATGGGATGCAATAGGCCTCAGTGTCCCAATAGGTTGATCCACCATATTTTTCACCGGTAAATCCTTTTGGTCCAATGTTTAGTCGGCTGTCTTTTCCTAGATAGGTTTGGTTTAACTGAAAAATATTAAAACGGATACCTTGTTGTGCTTTTACATCTCCTTCAATAGTGATGTCTGACATTTCCCAAATTTTTGCCCACGCATCTATTTGATCTTGTAATAACTGGTCGTATCCAATAGACAATGCCTCTTTTATTACTTTTTCAGCAGCTGAAACAGTATTGCTGTGATTTAAAGAAACGGTGTATCCTCCAAGTTTTTGAATAGATGATTTTTGGCCTTGAGCCACCAACACATCATAACTAAACTGAATTCGGTCAGTGGTTGTGTCAATATTTGCTGGTGAGATTGCAGTTCTTTTTCCGTTCTCCAAAATAGTATTTTGCATGAACGTTGTAACCTTAAAATGCGTTTTGAATGTTTGCGCTGTTACAAAAGCTTCATTTCCTGCTTTTTTAACCTCTAAAGGTTCCCAGAATTTTTCTTCCCAGTTGGCATCTTCATTGGTTACACCAGCATCGATATAGGGTTTGTAAACTATTTTAGCATCTTTATTAAGCGGTGTAATTTCATAATTAATACAGCCTAGTTCGTCAAGATTTAAAGATAGAAAACGTCGAATGTTTACTGCTATTTCGGTTCCGTTTTGTAAAGTTGCTTCAAAAGAGCGATTGTACCAACCTTCTTTCATGTTCAATTCACGTCGAAAGTTAGCCACATTTTTACACAGGTTCAAATCAAGATTTTCGCCATTTATTTCAATGTCAATCCCAATCCAGTTAGGAGCATTCAAAACCTTTGCGAAATATTCAGGATATCCATTTTTCCACCATCCCACTTTTGTCTTATCGGGATAGTAAATACCAGCAATATAGCTTCCTTGAAAGGTTTCGCTGCTGTAGCTTTCCTCAAAGTTAGCGCGTTGTCCCATGGCACCATTTCCAATACTAAATAAGCTTTCGGATGATTTGACACTTTCGCGATCAAAGCCCTCTTCGATGATCGACCAATTATCGGGTTTTATATAATCTTGATTCATTGTTGTCTTTTTAAGTTCTAAAAAAAGTAAAACGATTGGTTTATACTCTTGATTTCGTTTTATGTGTTTCGTTGCTTTAGCAGTTTTACTTGCTAATAAGGTTTTCTAAAAAGCTTTTTTGTATTTGGGTAAAGTCATCAAAAATAAACTGAGCTTCGTACAGGTTTTTTTTGTCACCTATACCAATACTCGTCATCTTGGCAATATTAGCAGCTTGAATTCCGGCAACTGAATCTTCAAAAACGATTGAATTTTCAGGGGTAATACCTAATTGTTGCGCAGCTATTAAAAATACTTCAGGATCCGGCTTGGCGTTTGTAACATCGTTACCGTCAACAATAGCATCGAAATAACTTATTATTCCTGTTTTTTCTAAAATAGGTCGAGCGTTTTTACTTGCTGAACCTAAAGCAATAGGCTGATTTTTATCTTTAAGAAATTGTAAAGTAGTTATAACGCCAGGTAGCAGTTCGCTTTGATCCATATCAACAAGGTAGGTAAGGTACTCCTCGTTTTTTTGAGTCAACCATTTGTTCTTTACTTCTTGTGAAACGGTTACTTTTCCTAATTCTAAAATTAAGTCTAGTGAGCGTACCCGACTTACTCCCTTTAAAAGTTCGTTATGTTCTAATGTGAAATCTATATTTAGTTCGTTGGCAATTTTTTGCCAAGCTAAAAAATGGTATTTGGCCGTGTCGACAATAACACCATCTAAATCGAATATAAATGCTTTTTTGTGTGTCATTTTAAAATTTTTATCCAGAAATGGCATTTTTATCAGTAATCAATAAATTACATAAGGCGGCTATTATAAGTGAGATACCAGCCAAAATCATTGCGTTAATGTGTGCTTCTCCTATTAGTTTATAAAAGAAGTTGATTCCGCCTAGCGCTGCAATAATTTGAGGAATAACAATAAACATATTGAAAAGCCCCATCATCATTCCCATTTTTTTTGGATTTACCGCACTGGAGAGCATTGCGTACGGCATGGATAAAATGCTTCCCCAAGCAAAACCTATTAATATAAACGAGTACATTAACGTCGCTGGAGTGGCAAAAAACATGTAAATGAAACCTAAGCCACCAAGTAGCAAGGACGCCATGTGAATGAACTTCCTATTAATTTTGTTTTTGGCAGTATAAAAGGTGAGTAATAAAGCAAATGCCATGGATGATAAACCGTAAACTCCTGTTGAGGAACCCACTAAATCCGCGGCATCATTAAACTCCTTATCTTTTTGTTTGTACTCCATTGCTTTTTGGTCTGAAAGGAAAATAACCTCATTAGCATCGTTTTTTAAAGCGTCTCCTTGCGAGTCAAGTTTAGCATACTCCTTATTGTCTGGTTTAGGGGCATTAAAAACATGCTCCGTTAATGCAGGTGTAGAAAGGCTCCACATAGTAAAAAAGGCAAACCAACTAAAAAACTGGATCAAACCTAGTTTTTTCATCGTCGCTGGCATTTCTTTTAAACTTTGGATTAGATCAGTAATGAAACGAGATTCTTTTTTCTCTAACTTAAACTGCACTAAATCAGCTGGTGGATCTTCTTTGGTGGTGAAAATCGTATATAAAATACTAATTAAAAACACAAAGGCTCCGACTGAAAATGCAATAACAACCGAAGGAGGAATTACCCCAGCAGCTGCCTCGTTAGTCACCCCAAGCTTTGTAACCAACCAAGGAAGGTTACTTGCAATCCATGTTCCAATACCAATAATTAAAGTTTGAATTACGAATCCATTAGACCGTTGTGATTCAGGTAATTTATCAGCTACTAAAGCACGAAATGGCTCCATGCTGATATTAATGGTGGAATCTAAAATCCAAAGCAAACCTGCTGCAACCCATAAAACGGGTGAGTGCGGCATGATAAATAAAGTAATAGAGGCTAAAATTGCACCAATTAGGAAATAGGGCTTTCTTCTTCCGAATTTTGGACTCCAAGTATTATCTGAAAGATAACCCACTATAGGTTGGACCAATAATCCAGTTAAGGGAGCGGCAATCCATAAACCAGGAATGTCGTCTACATTAGCGCCTAGTGTTTGAAAAATCCTAGACATAAACCCTCCTTGAAGGGCAAAACCAAATTGTATTCCGAGAAATCCAAAACTCATGTTCCAAATTTCCCAAAAACTTAATTTTCGCTTTTCCATTATCGTAATTTATTGTATTGATACGATAAGCGCGATGCTTATCAAAACTAATCTTGTTTTTTCGAAGTAAAAGTAGAAGCTTTGAATTGGTTGTAAATATAATTTTTTTTGCTACACTTTTATTTTTTGCATCTAAATATATTTAGATATTTTTAACTACACCGTTGTAGTTAATGCTTTTGTAACAAAAAAGTTTTAATTCGTTGATTCCCTTTCGATCAGATGCGTCTCAATAATTTCAGTTTTATAATTTTCTTCCTCCTCTTCTTTGTCATCTTCTTGGGCTTCAAGGCGATTGATTAAAATTTTCGCAGCTCTATTTCCCATTTTTATGCCGCTTTGACTTACTGTTGTGATTGTTGGAGTAGAGTATTTTGATATTATGCCATCTGTAAAGGCAATAACCGCAAGGTCTTTAGGTACATCTAATCCTAATTTATTTGCTGTTTTAATACAAGTAACTGCAAATAATTCGTTAACTGCAAAAACTGCATCAATTGCTTTGTCTTCTAGTAGTTGTGCAATTATAATTTCGCAATTGTCAACATCTTCAATTTTGATAATTAAATTTTCATCAAACTCAATATTGTTGTCCAATAGTGCTTTGGTGTATCCATCAGTTCGCAATTTACCAACGCTCACATAATCAACGGTAGTGACTAATGCGATTTTGCGTCGGCCTTTATCAATTAAACTTTGTACCGCCTCGTAAGCGGCTGATTTATCGTCTATAATTACCTTGTCGCAATATACTTCATTAGTTACCCGATCAAACATTACGACAGGCATTCCTTGGTTGATAACCTCAGTGATGTGATGAAAATCGCCTTTTAGTTGTGTCTCCTTCGAAAGTGACATGATAAAACCATCAATGCTACCATTCGCTAGCATTTCAAGGTTAAGTACTTCTTTGTCGAAAGAGTCATCGGATAGACAAATAATGACACTATAGCCGTTTTCATTGGCTACCTGCTCAATTCCATTGATAACTGTCGAGAAAAAATGGTGTACGATTTCAGGGATGATAATACCTATGGTTTTTGTCTTTCTGTTTTTTAAGCTCAGCGCTATATTGTTGGGTTTGTAATTGTAAAATTTAGCAAAAGCTTGCACTTTCAATCGGGTTTCTTCTCCAATTTCTAGACTGTTCCTTAATGACTTAGAAACGGTTGAAATAGATACGTCCAATTCTTTTGCAATTTGTTTGAGAGTTACCTTTCTTTTCATGATTGTATTATCAATAAAAATTATATTCTTAAAAAAAACACCATTTGGTTTAATTTCCTGCAATTTAAGTTTAAAATTAGTAAAGAAAACAGAAAGTTTTCAACACTATCACGTTTTCGTGAGTCAATTTCAGAAGCTGTTTGTCGAGCGCTTATTATTTTACATAAATTTAACATTCGAAGTAAAGGTAAAGCACAATAAAAACCAATTAAATTAAACAAAACGTATGAAAACAATTTATAAAAAGTTGTTATTTTTAGTACTGCTATTCCCGTTTAGTATTCTGGCTCAGAATACGATCAATGGAACTGTTTTGGACAATGTTACAAAACAACCCATTCCCGGAGTAAATGTAAATGTGCAAGGAACAATTAAAGGAGTTTCAACAGACTTTGACGGAAAATTTCAGTTGTCCAATGTTAAAAAGGGAGACGCAATTGTGTTTTCTTTCATTGGTTACAAAAATACTGTTGTTACGTACAGCGCTCAAAAAGCGTTGATGGTTGTTCTTGAGGAGGATCAAAATCAACTACAAGAGGTAGTTGTTCAAGTAGGTTACGGTTCAGTAAAGAAAAAAGATGCTACAGGTGCTGTAACAGTTTTGACTGCCAAGGACTTTAATAAAGGACCGGTAACATCTGCAGATCAAATGATTCAAGGTAAAGTAGCCGGTTTACAAATCACAAACGGTGGAGGTTCTCCTGGTGAAGGAGCGACCATTAGAATACGTAGTGGGTCGTCGCTTTCAGCAAATAACGATCCTTTATATGTGATCGATGGAGTTCCAGTTGCAGCAGGAGGAATTAATGGAGGAAGAAATCCATTAACTACAATAAACCAAAATAACATCGAATCTATTTCCGTTTTAAAAGATGCATCGGCAACTGCTATTTACGGATCTCGTGCTTCTAATGGTGTTATTATTATTACTACCAAAAAAGGAAAAGCGGGTGAAATGCAGGTGAGTTACAATGGTAGTTTGCAAGTTTCGGAAATCACTAAACAGGTTGATGCTTTAAGCACAGACCAATTTAAAGCGTTTATTACAGCAAACGGTACAGCCGCTCAAAAAGCCTTAGTTGGAACTGCTACTACTAATTGGCAAGATCAAATTTATAGAACGGCAGTAGGAACTGATCACAACGTTTCGTTTAGTGGTGGTGCAGATAATGTAGTGTATCGCGCTTCTGTAGGGTATGCTAACTTAAATGGTATTCTTAAACGTGACAACCTTCAAAGAACGACTTTGGGAGTTGGTGTTACAGGTAATTTTTTAGACAATCATTTAAAGATTGAGCTAAATAATAACACGTCTTTGATGCAAAATGATTACAGTAATCGTGGAGCAATTGGAGCAGCAATAGGTTTTGATCCTTCACAAGCGGTTAGAAATCCTGATGGAACATTTTTCCAATGGTATACTTCACCAACGGAAATTAATCAGTTAGCAGGTAGAAATCCGCTTTCTTTGATTGAGCAGTTTGACAACTACGGAACTTCTTATAGAAGTATTGGAAATATCCAAACGGAATATAAAATGCATTTTTTACCAGAACTTAAAGCGGTTGCTAACTTAGGGTACGATCAATTAAGTGGTAGATCATACGGTGGGACTTCGCCAAAATTTTTAAAAGGGTTCGCTGGGTCACTAGCTGGTAATACATATGTAAGTACTGCTGCCAGAAACAATAAGTTGATGGACTTGTTTTTAAATTACAACAAGAAAATCACTTCGATTGATACGCAACTAGATGTAACAGGTGGTTACTCTTATCAGGATTTTAGAGATTCAAATACATCTTCATCCTTTGATTTTAAAAATAACGTCAACAATGAAGATCCTACTGTTCCATCTCGTGTTAACCTTCAATCGTTTTTTGCGAGAACAAATATTACAATCGCTGATAAGTATTTGATTACAGCGTCGTACAGACGTGATGGAACTTCAAGATTCACGGAGACTTATCGTTGGGCTAATTTTCCAGCGGTAGCTTTAGCTTGGAAATTAAACGAGGAGGATTTCTTAAAGAATGTTTCGGCAATCAATAGTATCAAAATTCGTGGAGGATATGGTATAACAGGTCAACAGGATATTGGGGTTAGTTATCCATCTATCCCATTGTACTTAATTTCTAATAGTACGGCTCAATATCAATTTGGAAACACTTTTTATAACACCTTTAGACCACAACCGTATAATAGTAATTTAAAGTGGGAGCAAACAAGTACTGTTAATGCAGGTTTTGATTATGGGTTGTTCAATAATAGAGTGACCGGTAGTGTGGATGTGTATCAAAGAAACACAAAGGACTTATTATTATTCACTCAAAATCCATCTTTCTTTGGGTTTAGTAATGCGGATTTTTATAACGTAGGTTCGATCGAAAATAACGGTATCGAAATCGCTGCTGATGTGGTGCCGGTTAGAA
>NZ_JAQWTM010000161.1 GCF_029242675.1 Flavobacterium sp. | reverse complement strand
TTCTTTTTGCAATTTAACAATATCTAAAGCGCTTTTGTGCAGTGCGATATTCTGTTTTATAATCAAAAGTTGATTGTCTAAGGCTTGCAATTCATAATAAGAATTAGCTACTTCAGCTACTAAATTAGTGCGGACAAAGTTTTTACCTTCGACAGTGGCTAGATAGCGGGAAACTGCCGCCTTTTTTGCGGTATGCAACTTATGCCAAATATCTACTTCCCAATTTGCGTAGGCACCAATGGCAAAATCAGTTAAAGCATCAGGAAACTCTTTGCCTGGAGCGATCTCAGTAGTGGCATCACCCGCACCTTGGCTCGTATATCGTCCTACTTTTTCTACGCCTGTTCCTGCTCTTAGTCCCACAGTTGGTAACAAGGCCGCTTTTCGCATGCGGATATCATTCTTAGCAATTTCAATTTCTTGCAACGTCATCAATAACTCTTGATTATTATCTAATGAGGTACTTATCAGTGTTTGCAAATTCTTATCTTTAAAGAAAGTCTTCCACTGTACATTAGCGGTATTCAAAGTGTCTGTACTAGCAAGAAACGCTTCAGGCACAACCGCTTTGGTAGAACTCTCTACTATTGACGGTGCTTTACATCCAACTATCAAGATACTGATAGCAAGTGCTATACTATTTTTCTTTGTGAACTTCATTGTTATCAATTTCTTCTGTTAATGGATTTTCTTCTTCGTTTTTAACCAACTTATATTTTTCTGCTAGTCTAGCAAAAATGTAGTACAGCCCTGGAATTACAAAAACACCACAAATTGTACCTACTAGCATCCCTCCTACGGCAGCTGTTCCAATAGTTCGGTTACCTATTTTACCTGGACCCGAAGCGAAAACAAGCGGAATTAAACCAGCTATAAATGCAAATGAGGTCATTAAAATAGGGCGAAACCTTGCTTTAGCACCTTCCATGGCAGCTTCGAGAACTGATCGACCAGCTGCATGTCGCTGTATTGCAAATTCGACAATCAGTACCGCATTTTTACCTAATAAACCAATAAGCATGACCATCGCAACTTGAGCATAAATGTTGTTTTCTAAACCTGTTAATTTCAGTAGTAAGAAAGCTCCAAAAATACCAGCTGGTAGCGATAAAATTACTGATAGTGGTAATATGAAGCTCTCATATTGCGCCGCCAACACTAAGTATACGAATCCAAGACAAATTAAGAACACCCAAATCGCTTGATTACCTTGCGCTACTTCATCAGCTGATATTCCTGCCCAATCAATGTCATAACCCCTTGGCAATTTTTCTGCAGCAACTTCCTGAATTACTTTAATAGCAGTTCCACTACTGTATCCTACGGCTGCAGCTCCACTAATTTCAGTAGAGGTATACATATTGTGTCGTGTGATTTCAGATAAACCGTATACTTTTTCTAACTTCATAAAAGCAGAATAAGGGACCATTTCATCTCTATTGTTTTTCACATATAACTTCAAGATATCCTCTGGTAAAGCGCGGTATTCCGGTGATGCTTGTACGATCACCTTATAGTTAATACCATATTTTATAAAACTAATTTCATAGTTACTTCCCACCAAAGTAGACAAGGTATTCATAGCGTTTTCGATAGAAACACCTTTTTGCTGTGCTAGATCATTATCGATTTTCATCATATACTGCGGAAAACTCGCACTATAAAAACTAAATACATTGGATAACTCCTTGCGCTTGTTTAGTTCTTTAACAAAATCATTATTAATCGCTTCCATCTTTTTGTAATCTCCTGAACCTGTTTTATCTAATAAACGAAGTTCAAATCCTCCTGCAGCTCCATATCCTGGTACAGCCGGTGGTTGAAAAAACTCAATGTTGGCACCTGGAATATCTTTTGATTTTTCCTCCAGTTCTGTCATGATTTCCTGCACTGTTTGCTTTCTATCGTCCCAATCCTTTAAGTTGATTAAGCAGGTTCCTGCATTTGATCCTGTACCCTCGGTCAAAATTTCATATCCTGCTAAAGAAGAAACTGATTTTACACCTTCTACACCTTCAGCAATTTTTTGTAATTTAACAGAGATATCATTTGTACGCTCCAAAGACGATCCCGGTGGCGTTTGAATAATAGCATAAAACATACCTTGATCCTCATTAGGAATAAATCCAGATGGTACGGTACTACTAATAAACCACGTTCCTGCACAAAATCCGATCAATGCGATAAACGTGATCGCTTTTCTTTTTATAATTTTGCCAAGTAAATTTTGGTATTTGCCTTGAGCCAAATTAAAGGTGTTATTAAACCCATCAATAAATCTATTAATTGGTGTTTTCTTTTTAGGTACACCATGATTGTTTTTTAACATCATAGCACAAAGTGCTGGTGTCAAAGTCAGTGCTACAATTCCAGATAAAATAATCGCAGTTGCCATTGTGATTGAAAACTGACGGTAAAAAACTCCAACTGGTCCCGACATGAATGCAACTGGAATAAATACAGCAGCCCTCAAAAAGGTGATTGCAATAATTGCTCCCGCGATCTCATGCATTGCTTTTTTAGTCGCTTTAAGAGGCGTGAGATGTTCCTCTTCCATCTTGGCATGCACGGCTTCAATAACTACAATTGCATCATCTACAACAACCCCAATAGCCAAAACCAATGCAAATAGCGTGATTAAGTTTAATGATATATCAAAAAATTGCATAAACAAGAAAGTACCAACTAGCGAAACCGGCACGGCAATAGCTGGAATAATAGTAGAGCGCCAGTCTCCTAAGAATAGAAACACCACCAAACCTACTAATATGAAAGCCTCAATTAGCGTATGTACTACTTTTTCGATAGACGCATCCAAGAATTTAGATACATCATAAGAAATCTCATAATCCATTCCTTTTGGAAACTTTTTCTTAATGGTTTCTAACTTAGCTTTCAAGTCTGAAATCACTTGATTCGCATTACTACCAAAAGACTGTTTTAGTACGATAGCTGCTGAAGGTCTTCCGTTCAAATTAGAATAAATATCATACATTGAACTTCCAAATTCAATATTTGCAACATCTTTTAATCGCAATATTTCACCATTCGCACTAGATCGTAAAATTATGTTTCCGTATTGTTTTTCATTGGTAAAACGTCCTGAATACTTCAATACATATTCAAATGCTTGCGATCTTTTTCCAGATGCTTCTCCTGTTTTCCCGGGTGAAGCTTCTAAACTTTGACTAGATAATGCTTCCATAACCTCATCTGTAGAGATTTTATAAGCAAGCATACGATCCGGTTTCAACCAAATACGCATGGCATATTCACGTGTTCCTAAAATATCTCCTGATCCAACACCATTCACCCTTTTTAATTCTGACAATACGTTAATATCGGCATAATTATATAAGAATTTTTGATCAGTACCTTTATCCGTACTAAAAAGGTTGACGTACATTAACATACTTGGTACTTCGCGTGTAATTTTCACACCCTCACGAATCACCAATGGCGGTAATTTATTAGTAACCGAAGCAACACGGTTTTGAACATTAATGGCTGCTTGATTGGGGTCGGTTCCCAAGTTGAACACTAATTGAATGCTTGCTTCTCCGTCATTTCCAGCATCTGAAGTCATGTATTTCATACCCGGAACTCCATTTAAAGCTCTTTCCAGCGGAATAATAACGGACTTAATCATTAATTCTCCGTTAGATCCAGGATAATCAACTGTTACATTCACCATTGGTGGTGAAATAGATGGGAATTGAGTAATAGGCAAATTAAGTACTGATAGTACCCCTAAAAATACTATGATGAGCGATATTACTATCGACAGTACGGGTCTTTGAATAAATTTATTAAACATTTTTATTTCTTTTTATGTGATGAATTTATTCAGCCTTCAATCTTAAATGTGAAATCACATCAGCAGCCTTTAAAACTTTGAACTTAATGATATCATTTTCTTTTACTTTTTGAACACCTTCTAGTAAAATTTTATCACCCATGGTAAGACCGCTTTCAATTACATATAAATCAGGAATTTCACCTTTGATTTTAATCTCTTGTGAGTGTACCTTATTTTTATTATCAATGACAAAAACATATTTTTTATCCTGAATCTCGTAAGTCGCTTTTTGAGGTATTACCAATGCATTTTTAAGCGGTACGGTCATTTGCACTTTTCCAGTTTCGCCGTTTTTTAATAATTTATCAGGATTAGGAAAACGAGATCTAAAAGCAATATTACCCGTTTCACTATCAAATTCACTTTCGATTACTTCAACATTTCCCTTATATTTCAAAGCTACTCCATTGGCTAAAAGCAAACCTACCTTGTTATCAGCACGATTTTTAATATCTGTTTCATAGTTCAAATACTCAGGCTCAGATACATTGAAGTACGCAAACATTTGACTATTATCAGATAAGCTTGTAAGCAGCTCACCTTCATCAATCAGACTCCCTAATTTTTTAGGTATTCTATCGATAGTTCCTGAAAAAGGGGCTTTGATATTCGTTGCAGACAAATGAAAATTAGCAACCGCTAATTCTGCTTTGGCTTGTTCTAGTCTTGCTTTGGCGACAGCCAATTCATTTTTAGAAACTACATTTTTGTCTGATAATACTTTTGTATTCATCATCTCGATCTCAGATGCCTTTACTTCTGCAATGGCCTTCTGATACTCGGCTTCGTACATGGTTGGTAATATTTTAAACAAAAGTTGTCCTTGTTTAACAAATTGACCTTCATCAACATAAATTTTTTGTAAAAATCCTTTTTCGAGTGCTCTAATTTCAATGTTTTTGACCGATCTAATTTGCGAAACATATTCTTTAGTGAAAGAGGTATCGATAGTCACGGGATTTGTGGCTGTGTATATTTCTTCTGCCTCTTTTTCTTCTACTTTTGAGTTACAACTCACTACGCTTAATAGGACTATTAGTCCAGATAAAATGGAAATTCTCTTCATGATTACTATGAATTGAGTGGTGGAATGCTTAAATTAAATTGTTCTTTGGGATAAATTTGGAAATACAATAGACGGAACGATTTATTAATCGTCCTTACAAGTCATTTTTAGACTGATAAAAAATGGCGAAGAAAAAAATCTATTGTATGGGTGTCAATCAAATACGAAGTACTTGCTGCGAAATGTAAATAGGTTGGGAATAACCATAAAATGGCTGTTCGTTTTTTAAACCTTTAGCACTGTCCTTGATAATTACTATGACAGGAAGTGATGGGAAATTTTTCTTAGTTGCACTAAGTTTTAATGAAAAAAAAGAATTAGAAACATCATCATTATTGAAAATTTCTTCAACAATTAGATATTCGCTTTCTACGGTAATGCTAGCATGTAAACTAGATTTACCTAAAAAATCAGTCTCCACCTTATTCGCAAGAGGCGATTGCTCCACAGAAAACCTTTCTAAAGTAGTTTTCTTGTATGCATCTTGTCCATTCCCAAACGAGAAGAATGAAGCGAATAATAATATGATTAGATAGACTCTCATTTAGACATCAAATGTAGTTAAAGATTAAAAACCAAATCAAATTTTATGATTTTGTTAAGTAAAATTCAACGAAATCGATTGATTCATGCTGATTCTTCAAAAGACTACTATTCTAAATAACTATAATTCAGGCAGTTGCATTTTAACAGTTTTAATTGATTCCTCATATAAAAAACTAAAATGACCCATATTTGGCTTAATTACGTTAAAAAGCTATCAATAACTGGATTAAATTCCATAATAAACTTAAAAATAGCAAATAATGGTATACTCAATCAATAGTTCTTACAAATACTACCTATATAACAAAGTCCAAGACAACCAAATTTTATTAGTCTTCTTTAAATAGATGTAGTACGTTTGTGGGTATAGTTCGTCCTCCATTTTAAAAATTTAATTTAGACCATACAAACTATGTATGCTTACAACCTTAATCGGGAATTCAGCGATTCAGTCTATCGATTGGAAGAAATTAATTTCAAAGAATTTGAGTCGTGTACTTTTACGAACTGTGATTTTTCAGGTTGTAATTTTATTGCAGTCACCTTTGTAGACTGTACCTTTTTTAATTGCAATTTTAACGGCGCTAACATTAACCATGTTGCATTTAGAACGGTATATTTCAATTCATGCCAAATCAAAGATGTAAATTTTGCCATGTGTGACAAACTAATATTTGAAATTCACTTTAAAAAATCAGTATTGGATTTTTCTAAATTTTATAGTTTGAAATTAAAAAGCACCTCATTCCTAGAATCTAGCTTAGTAGCAGTTGACTTCATGGAAGCAGACTTAACTAATGCTCAGTTTATTAATTGTGATCTATATCGAGCCGAATTTGACCGAGCAAACGCTTCCAAAGCTGATTTTAGAACTAGCATAAACTTCAGTATTGATCCCTCAAGAACTAAAATTAACAAAGCACTTTTTGCGAAAGCAGGTTTGAAAGGTTTGTTAACTAAACACGATATAATAGTACAATAACACTTTTTCTATTCATATCTAATCTTTTACAACAAATAAGAATCTATTTATAGAAATCTATAAAGCAGTAAAAAAAGTGGCTACTTTAGCATTGTTCAAATATTACTTTAAATCTACCCCAACCAACCATCTCTGTCCAAACTTCGATACTGAATCGCTTCAGCGATGTGTGAAGAAACCACAATTGGCGCTGCTTCAAGATCAGCAATCGTTCTGGCTACTTTCAAAATCCGATCGTAAGCACGAGCGGATAAATTCAAGCGTTCCATCGCGGTTTTTAGTAATTGTTTCGATGTATCGTCAAGCTTGCAATATTCCCTGATGTGTTTCGTATTCATTTGTGCATTGTAATGAATGTTGTTCATCTCCTCAAACCGTGCCGACTGAATTTCGCGAGCCGCTGTGACTCTCTTACGGATGTCAACACTACTTTCGGCTTTGCGATCATCGGACAATTTATCAAAAGGTACAGGAGTTACTTCGATGTGAATATCGATTCGGTCCAACAATGGACCTGATATTTTACTCAAATACCGCTGCATTTCATGTGGTGAGGAAGTTTGTGGCGCATCGGGATCGTTAAAAAACCCACTCGGACTCGGGTTCATACTCGCCACCAACATAAACGACGACGGATAGGTTACCGTAAACTTGGCTCTTGAAATCGTGACTTCGCGATCCTCAAGCGGCTGACGCATGACTTCAAGCACGTCCCGCTTAAATTCGGGCAGCTCATCCAGAAACAAAACCCCATTATGCGCCATCGAAATTTCGCCTGGCTGTGGGTAACTTCCTCCACCTACTAACGCCACATTAGAAATCGTATGATGCGGACTCCTAAAAGGTCTTTGATTCATCAATCCAACTTCCTTTAGTTTACCAGCTACACTGTGAATTTTAGTCGTTTCGAGCGCTTCACGTAACGTCATAGGAGGTAAAATACTAGGCAATCGTTTAGCAAGCATGGTTTTTCCGGCTCCAGGTGGTCCAATCAAAATAATATTATGACCGCCGGCAGCTGCTATTTCCATACAGCGCTTAATAGACTCCTGCCCTTTAACATCACTAAAAT
>NZ_JAQWTM010000111.1 GCF_029242675.1 Flavobacterium sp. | reverse complement strand
AGATCGTACTAGAATGGTATTGTTTTCCTAACGAACCGTTTTCGGACGGAATTAGTTCTAAAATTGCCGTAGGATACAAGTTGGTTTCAATCCTGTGAGAAACATACAGTAAAGTCATTGTAGTTTTTGAAACTATAGTGTTGATTAACCGAATGATTAATTGGCTGTTTTCATCGTCTAGACCTTCTAAAGGCTCGTCTAAAATAACTAAAGGAGGATGTTTTAAAACAGCACGAACAATCAGCACTAAGCGCTGCTGACCAATGGATAGCTGCTTAAAAACCGTGTTTTTTAAATGGCTCATTTCGATTAAATCAAGCCACTGACTCGCTACTTTTATTTGTGCAGTAGTGGGTTGAATGTACAAGCCTATCGAATCGTAAAAACCGGATAGTATCATTTGTTCAAGAGTATGGTCTTTTTGATACAAATCGGCCATTGCAGTCGAAAAATAGCCTATGTTCTTTTTTATATCCCAAATGCTTTCGCCACTACCTTTTTTACGACCAAATAAGTACAGGTCTTGTCCGTAGCCTTTAGTATTCTCGCCCGTTAGCAAAGATAAAAGGGTGCTTTTTCCTGAGCCGTTAGGTCCTGTAAGTTGCCAAAATTCTCCTTTTTTAATCGTCCAATCAATAGTATTTACAATTTTCTTATCCTCATACGATACAGATACTTGGTTCATTTGAATCAGAATAGTCTCCTCAAATGAAGGACTTTCCAAGGGAGGCGGAATTGCTAAAGGATAGTTGTTTTTGAGAATGTCCTTTTCTAGAGCAATTGGGCGTAGCGCAAAGGAATCTGAATACACTTCTAGGCTATTATCGATGAAAGGCAACAAATCTGCTTTTCGATTCACGATCTGAATGATAATCAAGCTTGATGCTAATTGTTCTAAAGTTAGGAGCAATTCGGACCGTGTATTTTGATCAAGATGATCCAACGGATTATCTAATAAGATATAGTCTGCTTTTTGCTGCAAGCAGTAACGTAGGTACGCTTTTTTTTGCTCGCCAGATGACATGCTGCTTAATTTTCGGGTAGCAGAGGCATCGAGGCCTTGATAGTCATATTGATATTCTTTTTTAATAAAATCTTTTATGGCGATATCTGAAAACAAGAGCCCATTTAACTCATTCAAATAAGACAATTCAGCTGGAGCATCCTGTGAAAGAATGCTTTTTATGAATTTTTTCTTATCGACAGTGTTGGATAACAATAAGTTACAATGGGCACTAGTTTTCATGGAATCGATGCTATTACTATTTTTACGGTTCACCGAAATGGCCTTCCGATAAAGATTGAGTACGTAATCTATTGTTTTTGAATACGATCACATTTATTTAGTTCTAAATCTTCTAATTGATATCATTGCTGCATTTATTTATCAGAAGCTTTTTCTCTTGAAAATGTACTCCTAGAGTGTACATTCTTGAAAAAAGCGGACTAATTTTCGATACTATTTTTGTCAGTAAAAGTAATCGTACTGCTGTTTGATTTACAGCTTTTCTTTTTTCTGATTTCGGTCTACTATTTCTGTTAGCGGTTAGATCTCAAAATAAAATGGCGTTTAAACTATCGTAAAACTAGCTGATTTAGGAATATTATTCATGGCATCGGTAGCCATTTGCGGAACAGGATTTGCTAATTTGCGTAATTGGGTATCCATCCAAGCACCATCTACTGTTATGGTCGCACAAACCTGGTCTTCGGCATTTTTAAATTCATGTACAATGGTCCATCTTGAAGCATCGGCAGTCATTTTAGAAATGGTGGTATGTAAAAAAATTACATCGGATAATTTAAGTTCTTTTCGGAAAACACATTCCTCTCTAAAAAGAATCGGTCCAAAGTGATGAATCTGAAAAGCTTTCATGGTCAAGCCTAAGCTTTCTAGAATTTCAATACGGTGTTGTGCACCAAAGTCGTAATAGGCACTGTGACGCACATGAAAATTTGGGTCTAAATCAGACCAACGAAAAGATAATTGTTTGCTAAAAGCTGTCATTGGGGTGTTTTTTAAATTGTATTGGGGTAAAATTAGGCAATTGAATTCGGAAATTCTTTAACATGTCATTTATTTAACGGAAAAAAAGCGGCATTTTGTGCTCCGTTCGAATAACGATGATTGTGCCACCATAGGTGCTTTATAAAGGAATGTTTTCTATTACAATAGGATGGTTATTGGTATCCTTGTAGGTGCAAGTCATTTCCAAAATGTCTATTTGCCAGCTAGCAATACCGCATTGCGCAGCCTGTTGGCAAAAAGTATAATAATCAGTTTGGCCGTCCTGATGCATTACCAAGTATTCGATAAAACGCTCTTTGTTAGCGGACGCAGCAATAGGTAAGGCTTCATATTTTTTATCAGTGCTAGCTTCATTAGTGGCGTCGCCATAATAGCGAACGCGACCATCAGCGACAATTGTGTCATAGCCTTTAACGCCAAGTTGAATTAATTCCTGAATGTAATTGGGGAAATCAGCTCCTGTTTGTACTTGATCGTACGCTGCTTTGATTTGTTCTAGAGTAAACATCATGTATGGTTTTGAATAGTATTCTTTACGGGATAAAGTTACGCAACTATTTGAATTGGACAAGAGGTTAGGAGGAGCAATAGAAAAAAGGAGCTCTTAAAAAGAACTCCTTTAGGTTTTATGTTTTATCTTCTGTTTTCATATTGGTAACGATCATTTGAAGCGTACCTTCTCTCTTTTGCTTTTTTGTATTTTACCTTTTTGGAAACAACTTGAGAGTGATGTCCTTTGTAACCTTTATAGTATCTTGTTCTATCTTGGTTAAAGTTACGGTACGGTTGGTTTCCGTGGTAATCATTAATGGCTACACGGTATCCTGAACGAACATTGTAATTACGGTACTTTACAGGTAAGTAAGCAGTACGTCTCCAATTGCCACGCTCTTGGTAGATGTATTGATTGTGTCGTACATCGTAATAGGTTTGAATGTCTGGCAGGTAGTAGTAATCAGTTACGACAACTGGTGCTATACGCTGCACTGGAGTCCCTACATTAATGTTTACTGATAATTGAGCATTTGAGGTTGTTGTTCCGAGTAAAATTATTCCAGCGGCTATAAGTTTTAAAGTTTTCATATCGTTTGAATTTAAATGTTATTGTTAAAAATTGTAATCTAGTTGTATATACGATTACAGTAAATCCAACAACTGTGCCATTGCGATATATTGCCTAGCCATTGGCTCTTTCTAGTACCAATAGCTAGTGTTTTTTAAAGTGTAATTAATTGTAATTTAGTTAGTTGTTTATTTTTGTTTGAAAAAGTTAAAACAAAGTTAAGTATAGGTAAAGCCCATGAGAATACCGTTTTTTGATACTTATTGAGCTTGGGAACTAAAGTTAAAGAGCTTCATGCAATAGGTGCTTCTGTTACTTTTTATAAATAAAGAAGGTCTGACCAATGTTGCATTTGAATAGAAACTAAAGCATGATGTATTACTACTCTTTATATCAAACTAACTCCATTGGCATCGGTGGTTAAAACGATACTCAGATAATCAAAAAAGGGACGAACATCTTGAAAAAGTAAATCGATAGTGTGCAGAAAGTTGGGTTGCAGGATTTCTTGATCGGTAAAATGGTGTTTTACTATAAATTGTTTGTACTTGATTAAATCAATAGCTTCATGCTCTTTTGGAAAACCTTTTGGGAAAGTGGGTACTTGGTTTCCCGTAAGTGTTCCAAAACTTTGCTTTATTTTTTTTGAGCCCAAAATTTGCCTCCAAGTTGCTGGATTTTGTTCGATGTCTTGACGGATTCTTTTGAGGTCGGCAGGATTGGGACTAAAAAAGCCGCAAGCCAAAAAGTTGTTGCCAGGTTGTAGGTGTACATAATAACCTCCGCGTCGTTGAGCAGAGGCGCGCTGGATACCAAAAGCAAATCGAGGTTTGTAAGGCGCTTTGTTAGCACTAAAACGAACATCATTATAAATGCGATACAAGCTTTTTTTGCCTGACGGTGTTGCGAGTGCATCATGCTTGCTCATTATGTGTAGTAGCTCCTCTACGAAAGCAATCATGTTTTCGTGTGCGCTGGTGTACCGGCTTTTATTTTTGGCAAACCAATCGCGGTTGTTGTTTTGGGCTAGATCGCTTAAAAAAGTTATGGTGGAGGGTTTTATAATAGGTGTACTCATGGAAGTTGAAAAATAATTTAAAATTGGAGCAAGATGCAAGATGTTGAACTCTCAAATTTAGGGAAGTTTTTTATCGTTGTTGGTTGATTGCTGTTAATTTTTTTTAATCATTCGAATGGGAGACGAGCTGCGAAGCTATGATTCGTTTTTTTTAGCCCTGATAGCAGCGGCATCCTTTTTATTCGCCGCGGCGAATAAAAAGATAGAGCGAATAGCAGGAATAAGCTCCTAATAGGAAGTAAAGAGGGCAGCAAAAGAAACTCTCTTTTTAAGAAATTTAAGAACTACAACGCCCCGATAGCAATGAAAATCCCCGTATGGGCTAGTGTTTAGCCTGTACGGGGATTGTAATGTATAGCGGGAGAGATCGACTTTTGAATAGAAGTCTTCTGCTCCTTGAAAAAAAATTATCTAGATCTTCGGTCATTGTTAGCGTTGGGACGTCTTGGTCCAAAGCTATTATTCGAACTTCTGGCAGTAGTATCTGCTTTTGGTTTCCTTGGAGCAGAATTGCGTTGTTGTCTGCCTTGTCCTTGCTTTATAGGCGCGGTAGATGCGTTAGGGTCAGGCTCGAAACCAGCGATATTTTCGGTTGGTAACTTCATTCCGATTAACTTTTCGATGTCACGCAAAAACACGGTTTCGTCAGGGCTGAATAAAGAGATAGCCTCTCCATTTGCACCTGCTCTACCTGTACGACCAATGCGGTGCACATAATCCTCAGGGATGTTAGGTAATTCAAAATTGACAACATGCGGCAATAATGGAATATCCAGTCCACGAGCGGCAATGTCAGTAGCTACCAAGGCTGTAAGTGAACCGTCTTTAAAACCAGCTAAGGCCTTTGTTCGCGCGCCTTGTCCTTTGTTTCCATGAATAGCTGCAGCTTTGATACCTGCAGCAAGCATACTTTCGGTTAATTTGTTAGCGCCTTGTTTGGTGCGGGTGAAAACCAAAATTTGTTTCCAGTTTCCGTCGGTGATTAACTTTATAATCAGTTCGGTTTTTTTCTCTTTTGCCGTTGGATATACTTTTTGAGTAATCGCATCCACGGTTGTGTTCTCAGGCGTAGCCTCAACGTGTACGGGATTGTTTAAGATTCCGGTAGCTAGTTTTTTAATGTCTTTTGAGAAAGTAGCTGAGAACATCAAGTTTTGCCTTTTTACAGGAACTAATTTTATCACTTTCTCGATATCTCTAACAAATCCCATGTCTAACATACGATCGGCCTCATCTAGTACTAATATTTCGACTTTGGCAAGTGATAGTAAACCTTGATTATGTAAATCTAGTAAACGACCGGGTGTTGCAACTAGGATGTCGATTCCTTGACGCAATTGTGCTACTTGTGGTTTCTGGTTTACACCACCAAATAATACGGTAGTTCTTAAATCTAGAAATTCACTGTATTCCTTGATATTCGCAAGAATTTGCGCTGCTAATTCTCTAGTAGGAGTAAGGATTAAAGCACGAACGGGTCTGTTGCTTAAGTGTTTTCCTTGTGATAATATTTGCAAAATAGGCAGTGTAATACCAGCTGTTTTTCCTGTTCCTGTTTGTGCTGATGCTAATACATCTTTACCTTCTAAAATGGGTGGTATTGCTTTTTGTTGTATTGGAGAAGGATTCGTGTATCCTTTTTTGCTGATGGCTTTTAATAGCGCATCAGATAAACCTAATGAGTTGAATGACATAAATGGTGTTTATGAAGCATTTTATATTTTTTAATATGCTTCTTTAAGTAGCTGCAAAGGTACTGCTAATTTTTTTGATGTGGTTTTGATTCTAGTTTTGTTTTTTAAAATGCGAATTATAGCAGAATTGAACAAATAGAGTAATTGAATCTTGCTGTTTTATTGTTTTGTATTGGAACGCTAATTTTCAAGAGCAAAAAAAAATGGGACATTGTCCCATTTTCTATTACTTATATTTTTATTGGATTTCTGCAAAAGTATTTCCTTGCTTGATATCTCCCGTTTTGTATCCTTTCATGAACCAATATTTACGCTGTTCAGAAGTACCGTGGGTAAAAGATTCCGGAACGATATGACCTTGCATTTTAGATTGAATGGCATCATCGCCTACTGCGTGGGCTGCGCTTAAAGCTTCATCAATATCTCCATCTTCAAGGAAGTTATTCATTTGTTGGTTGTAATGTGTCCAAACTCCAGCATAGAAGTCAGCTTGTAGTTCTAGGGCTACGGATAATTTGTTAGCCTCAGCTTTGGATTTACCTTGTTGCATTTGTCGCATTTTTGATGAGGTACCTAGTAACGTTTGTACATGATGTCCGATCTCATGAGCAATCACATAAGCAGTAGCAAAATCCCCTCCTTTTGCACCAAAACGTGTTTTTAGCTCTTCAAAAAAAGTTAAGTCCATATAAACCTTTTGATCCGCTGGACAATAAAACGGTCCTGATGCTGAGGTTGCATTTCCACATTTCGTGTTTACAGCGCCTGAAAACAAAACCAAATTAGGCTCTTTTTACGTCATGTTGTTTTCTTGGAAAATTTTAGTCCAAACGTCTTCATTATCTACTAGAATAGCATTGATAAAGGCTTGTTCCTCGAGTTCTTTTGCTGTTAAATCTCTTTGCTCTGTTGGAGCGCTTTGCTTGCCCTGTGTTTGTTCTAGTATGTTACCGACCATTTGTCCGTTCTCACCACCAAAAGCATTTAAAAGTAAAATCACTATTCCAATAAGTCCACCACCCACGATGGTTTTACCACCGGATGACATTCCTCGTCTGTCTTCTAAATTACCGCTTTTACGTCTGCCTTGCCATTTCATATTGTACTATTTATTGTTTTTATTCGTTTCAGTTTTATTTTATTAACCATTTTAAAAGTGTTTGTTCGATAGCGCCTTTTATTATTGGTTTGGATATGTAATCATTCATTCCTACTTTCAAACATTTATTTTTTTCTTCTTTTTCAGTTCCTGCGGTAATTGCAATTATTGGAATTTGTTCCCCTAAAGTAGTTTTTCTGATTGCTGTCGTAGCTTCATATCCGTTCATTATTGGCATTTGAATATCCATAAATATAATTGCTGGATTAATTTCTTCAAATTGATCGATTGCCTTTGACCCATCAGCTATTTCATAAATAATTGGATCAACTAAGATGTTTTTTATAATTGTTTTCAGTAATAACATATTAATTTTATTGTCCTCTACTAACATCACTCTAAGATTATGAAGTTGCTCGTTAGTTTGGAAAATAGCAATACTGTCGGCTTCATTATTGACTTCGAGAAGATTTAAATTCAGATCAGTCTCATTTGTCGTTTTTAAATCTAGATCAAAATAGAAGGTACTACCTACATTAAGTTCACTTTCTAATTGCAATCTGCTTTTCATCAACCCTAGTAATTTGTTTGAGATGGTGAGACCTAATCCAGTACCACCAAACTTTTTAGTTGTTGAATTGTCTTCCTTTGAAAAGGCTTTGAAAATTTTACTTTTATTTTTCTCGTGAATTCCTATACCGGAGTCAATTACAGCAAAGCGAATTCTCGTTTTACTTGCACTGATGTTTTTTAGCACTGAAATATTAAGTTTGATCGTTCCTTTTTCAGTAAACTTTACCGCATTAGCTAATAAATTGATCAAGATCTGCTTTAAGCGAACTGTATCTGCATAGAAATACGTTGGGACTTTAGGATCGATAGTAAGCTCTAGCTTTAGGTTTTTTTGATTGGATTCGAATAAAATTAAATCTACAATTTCTTTTAATAATTCTCTGATATTGTCTTTTTCGATAAACAAGTCAAGTTTTCCTGCTTCTATTTTCGAAAAGTCTAATATGTCATTTACAATCTCTAGCAAGGTATGAGCCGATTGGTTGACGGTATTCATGTGCTTTTGCTGAATCTCCTCGAGCTGCGTTTTCATCAGCAAGTCAGTAAATCCAATTATTCCATTTAGTGGCGTTCTGATTTCATGACTCATATTCGCTAAAAACTCTGATTTGGCTCGATTGGCAGCTTCGGCATATTCCCGACCTTTTATAGCTTCATCTGCTTCCTTTCGCTGTGTGATATCGATCATGATTCCTTCGATATAGGCTATTTTTCCGTTTTTTAGGATAACATCCGCAAATTCCTCTACCCATACAATTTTTTGATCTGCCCTGATAATTCTAAAAACTAAATGAAAGCCTTGGTTTTTGGCTAATTTTGCTTTTATTTTCTGCATGGTTTGATCTGCATCATCAGGATGAATTAGATCAGTAAATAAGATTTCTTTGTTTAGAAACTTTATTTTATCGTAACCGGTAAGTTTTTCAATTTCGTCATTAAGATATATTTTAGTGTAGGTGGAATCATTTTCAGCTAGGTAAACGGTTCCAGGAATATTATTGGCTAATAATTTAAATTTTTCCTCACTTTCATAAATAGCGGTTTCAGTATCAATCTGTTCAATTGCAGAAGCTATGTTTCGTGCTAATGTTTGTAAAATGTTTAATTCATCGTCATTCCAAATTCGTTCTTCATTAGTGTCATCAAAACCTAGAAAGCCATGAAATTTTTCTTTTACGAATATGGGAAACAATATCAAAGACTTAACGCCAACATGTTTAAGTTTATTCTTCAAAGATTTGTTTTCCAAATTAGGAACGTAAGCACTAAAAATTTTATTCTCTCGTAATGGAAGTAAAAGGTCTTCAAAGAAAGGATATGGCATGTTTTGAAGCTCTGGATTATTTTGAGATAAACTTATTTCATCCTTTATCCAGCGGTATTTTTGGCTAATTGTTTGTTTTTTTGCATTGTTTTCGTAGTAGTAAGCTCGGTGCGACTTTGTGGCATTTCCCATTATAATCAATACATCAGCAAACATGTCTCCGATATTTTTATTGTTCAAGAATTTTTCAGTGCATTTAGTCATGGCAGCTAATAATTCGCTTTTATACGTTAGCTTTTCTTGAATTTCAAGTCTCATTTTAGATTCAAATCCAATCGCAATAATATCAGATACTGATCTAGCAAAATTTACATCCTCATTGTCCCAGTGTTTCACGTCCTCAATAGCTTCAAAACATACAATACCTTTAAGAATTCCGGTTATAAATACCGGCGTGTCTATTAGGGAAGTAATGTTATTTTCGGGGATATAGTTTTTACATAATTCGGCGCAAATGATGTTAGTATAAACATTCGTAGCTACTACTTGAACCTTTTCTTCAATAGCATTAAAATAATTGGGGTAGGCGATTTTAGTTAGTTTATATCCACTCGAGAAAATAAATCGTTCATGGCTGCGTTCATATAGGTAAATGCATTCAATATAATCAGGGTGGTATTCCCAATAGCTGGCTCGACAAACACCTATTGTTTTTGTAGTTATTTCCAAGATTACTTTTAATTTATCCTCAATACTCTCGGAGTTGGAATAACTTTTTTCAGTAAAACTTTTTAAAGCTTCACTAAATTTTAAATTTTTTAGCTGCCTCTGTGCTTTCTCACTTTCTATTTTTTTTAAGAACGTAATGTCTCTCGCTATAATAGAATATCCAGTAATTTCTTGATTTTCATCTCTTAGGATGTTTACTTTTTGAGACAACCAAATTTCGTCTCCATCTTTCTTTTTTATGGGGAATTCCAGCAAAGGAAGATTGTCACTACCCTTATTTATTTGTTTATAAAAATCCTTAAAAGTAGTTTGATAAAGATCAGGAATAAGTTCGTCATATCGCATAGCATATAATTCTGCTAAACTAAATCCTGTTATAATTTCAGAATTTTTATTTATGAAGGTGAAATTGCCCTCAGTACTTAGTTCGTATATGATGTCATAGGCACTTTCAACTAAATTTTCATATCGTTTTTGAGTTTTGATATGATCGGTAACTTCCTGACCAATACTTATGGTTAAGTCATCTGAGTATTTCTTGTCGTTCCATTGTATGAATTTAAAAGTACCGTTTTTACAAGTTAGTTTTTTGATCTTTAGTGCATCTCCCTTTTTGTCTGTGATATCAGTGGCGCTATGTGTTTCTATATTTTCAACTAATTGCCAATAACCTTGACCTAAAACTTCTTCGACAGTATAGCCAAGAATAGGTTTTATAGTTTCACTGCAAAAGACAATTTCGTTTTTACTATTCTTGGCAATAATTAGCGAGTTCCCTTTATTTATAATTTGACTATTAAATAGGAATTTATCGTTAATTCCTGAAATTGAAATATGTCTAATATAATTGATGCAAATAACAATTAGAGTATAGTTAAGCAGTATAATACTGGTCTCTATGGGTATTGTTGTGAAGGAAAGTAAAGCGATTAAAAATAAAACAATACAAGCAATAAATAGTTTATAATATTTTGCAGGTTTTAGGACATTGTAAGAAAAGAAAATAAAAAGCAAAAAGGTAATTACTGGAATTCCATCAGAAGTCAAAAAGATTAAATTGCTGCAAACATAAACAAAGGCTAGTATAAAAATCGTTTTAAAAATAATTTGAATATTGGCAAAAACTAGCTTTGATTTTAAACTAACAAAATAAATGAGCAATAAAAATGCTGCTATCGAAGCATTGTATATAAAAAGGCTTTTAGGTCGTAGTTTAAAAACCTCGAATGTGATTTCTAACGTTAAAACAATCAAACCAATAAATAAGAAATACAGCTGAAATTCCTTTGAAATAGACTTTTCCTTTGAATAAGTAACACTAAAATTATTTTTTAGATTTTTGTTGATTTTGTGGAACTTAAACAACATCAAAAAGATCAAGATGTATATTATAGGTAGGGCCGTCCTAAATACATTTTTACTTTGTGAAAGGGTGTTGATAAGTTGTTTTGAATTTACGATTGCTGGCAAATATTCATTGTCAAATCCTAAGCATATTGCCATATATTTATGAAAAATAATAAAATATAATTCCATTGATTAGGATTTGTATTAGTAGTTACTAATTTTCAATACAAGTTAAATGTAAAAAAAAATCGTTAAAAAAAAACAATATTATTCAAAGATCTTTGCCTTTGTCTATTATTTATTTTTATTTTACGTTTATTCTACCTGATCGTCAATGGCATCAAAACCCACGATTTGACTATATGCAGCAAAATAGAGGGAGTACATAAAAGGCATCGTAAAGAATATTCCAATGCAACATCCAAATATACCAATAAGTGAAGCAATGTAGGAAACCACAAATAAACCTAACAATGTTAATGGTTGTTTGAAAACCAAAACTAGGCTCGATATAATGGCTTCAGTTGCTTTAAGGTCGCTAAAAATAATTAAAGGCAACGTTAGCATCGTTACAAAAGAAACTGCGGTAGAAATTAGAATTTCTAGGAAGGGTATATCTAAATAGCTGATTGCAGTACTTAGTGCAGTACTAAAAATACCAATTAGTAAAGTGGCTAAAACCAGCTCCTTAAAATACGGTGCTGCATAATAAGTAAATACTGTTGAAACATGAAACTCTTCGTCTTCTTGTGCTGCATGTGCCATTTTTATTAGACCTGCAGGAAATGGACTAAGTAAACAAACAACAATAACTGTTCCTATCATTATGACTAAATTACTGCTTTCGGATAAAGAAGCAGCATTTAAATTCTCTGGTTTCATCGCTTCAACAAAGCCTGTAACTCCAAAATAGGATATTAATCCCGTGACTAAGAGGATACTTATTAAAATTGAAAAAACAAAAATCATTAGCCCAGCATAAAGAGCAATTTTTTTGTAATTCTCGAAAGCTAGATTGAAAACGTTTTCAAATTCTAGCTGATATCCATTTGCTTTTAAAGCTTCAATTTTAGATTTTTTGTTGTCCATAGGTATGCAATGATAGGTTTATTTTAATGTAAAGTATAAAGGGCTCTTAGGTCCATTTCAATAATTTTTTAACTAATTCTAGTTTGTCTTTATAAGGAGCGTAGCGTAACGGTAAGTCGAGCCAAGTTGCTTTTTTCACAATGCTTTTTTTATGCGAAAAAGTATCAAAACTAAATTTACCATGGTAGGCGCCTGATCCACTATGTCCCACACCTCCAAAAGGTAATCTACTATTAGAAAGGTGCACTACTGTATCATTTACACAACCACCTCCAAACGAATATTTTTGGATAATTTCATCAGCAAAATTACTGTTTTCAGTAAAAACATAAAGTGCTAGTGGTTTTTCATATTTTGAAAACAAAATCTTAATATCCGCTTCATTGGTGTACGTTACAATTGGTAGAACTGGACCAAAGATTTCTTCTTGCATGATGGCAGAATCGATGTCAAACTCTTCTATTAGAGTAGGAGCTATATAAAATGTTTCAGCAGCTGTTTTTCCACCAAAAACAACTTTGCCAGGCTCGATTAATGCTTTTACGCGTTCCCAATTTTTATGATTAACAATTCGGGCAAAATCTGGAGAAGTTTCGGGATTTGCACTGTAAGCTAAAGTGATCTCTTCTTTCAGGTAATCGATTAATTTGGCTTTTACTGACGCGTGCACTAAAATATAGTCGGGAGCTACACAGGTTTGTCCTGCATTTATAAATTTACCCCAAACAATTCTTTTGGCAGCCAATTTTAAGTTGGCTGTCTCGTCAACAATGCAAGGGCTTTTACCGCCTAACTCCAAAGTAGTAGGCGTAAGGTGCTCGGCTGCTGCTTTGGCAACTATTTTTCCAACAGGTATACTACCAGTAAAAAAGATATAATCCCAACGGGCAGATAGTAAGTCTTGAGCGACTTCAACACCACCTTCAACAACAGTCACATGCTCTTTATCGAAAGTTTTGCTGATAACTTTAGCAATAATTGCTGATGTATATGGCGTTAACTCCGACGGTTTGATGACTACCTGATTACCCGCAGCTACCGCTGATACAAGTGGACATAAGGCCAATTGATAGGGGTAATTCCATGGCGCAATAATTAAAACTTTGCCGTAGGGTTCTTTGTATATATAATCTCGTGAAGGAAAGTTTATAATTGAAGGCAAAACTTTAATTGGTTTTGACCACGATTTTATGTTCTTTATGGTGTGTTTTAGTTCGGTAATAACATAATTTGTTTCCGTAATAACCGACTCAAAAGCCGGTTTTTTGAAATCTTTATGCAGTGCGGCTACAATTTCATCTTCATGTGTAATCAGATTGTGAAGTAGTTTTACTAAGGTTTCTTTGCGGTAGCTAATATTTGTTTTATAATTCATTTTAAAAGTAGCTTACTTGTTTCTACCGCAAGTTAATTTAAAATTTCAATTATATATTTTTATTTTCATTATTTATAGTGCTTTCCAAAGCACTTCATTGGGCACTGGTGCTACGATTGTTACCAATTCTTTACTCACCGGATGTATAAAAACAAGTTTTCGAGCATGTAAATGAATACCTCCATCAGGGTTAGAGCGGTCAAAACCATACTTTAAATCCCCTTTAATGGGAGAATTAATTGAGGCAAGTTGTGCTCTAATTTGGTGATGTCTTCCCGTATGAAGGTTAATTTCCAAAGCAAAATAATTGGTTAATTCTTTAAAAACGGTATACTCTAAACTAGCTAATTTACTATCAGGCACTTCTTTGGTGTGTGCTTTTGAGCTGTTGTTTTTTTCGTTGCGTTTAATGTAATGTACTAATTTAGACTGCGCAAGTTCTGGTTTGTTCTTTACAATCGCCCAATAGGTCTTTTGAGTTTCTCTATTTTTAAATAACTCATTTAATCGGGTCAGCGCTTTAGAAGTTCTTGCGAATACGACGATGCCGGTAGTCGGTCTATCTAATCGATGCACGACTCCTAAAAATACTTCTCCGGGTTTGTTGTATTTATCCTTGATGTATTCTTTTACAACTTCACTTAAGGGCTTGTCTCCCGTTTTGTCCCCTTGCACAATATCGCCAACACGTTTATTGACAATAATCAGATGATTGTCTTCGTGAAGTACTTGGAGATTTGCCTTGTTTGATATTTCTTTCATTTGTGTATTTTCAGCTCTTATTTACGAATGTAAATAGCCGTTTTGTAATTGCTTTCGGTTAAAATCATTTGGTCAAGATACTGCTTAGGAACTGCTTCGTCCCTTTGTATCAAAGTGATTAAAATCAACTTTTTATTTAGTTTAAAAACCGAGTCAAGTTGCGATGCTTCTTTGATTAATTGTGCTCTACCATTAGTATAAAATTGTCCCGAATAATTTTTTTCTTTCCAATAGTAAATTGGTAGAGTTGTATTCTCTTTCTTTTCCATAGTCTGTTCCAAAATATATTTATCGGAATTCATATAAAAATCTATTTTGCCGGTTGCAAAAACAGCAAAATAAGCGATAAAAACAACGGCGGGAAAAAATAAGGCCATACGTATAAGTGTTTTTTTAGTTGCGAAATCTTCCCACCAATGTACCATTAAAAACATGATAGGAATAGTCACAGGAAGCATGTAGGTATGTAAAATGTTTTTAGAAATGGTAAAAAATACCGGTGTCCAAAGTAGCCATAAAACTAAGAAGGAAATCCAGCTATCTTTCAAAATAAGCTTTCTGTTTTTCCAAATTTTATAAAAAACAATTTGTACCCAAGGAAAACCAAAAGCAAACATAAAAGCCCAGATCATTCCCAGCGGTTGTGTCTTTGGTTTGCCGTACAAATCACCATTCCAACCTGAAACTACAAATCGTTTGTAATGCTCACCAATTATAAAATAGTCTAGAAAACCAGGTGTCTCTTTTTCAGCTAAATAGTACCACGGAATAGCAATTACAACAGTAATAAGGAAACCAAGTATGATTGAAAATTTAGAAAAAAGCGCTTTAAATCGTCCAGGTTCAAGACAGCACCAAATAAACAGCGGTGGAAAAGTAAGTACCATAATCAATGGACCTTTAGCAAGTAAACCGAGTCCTAACGCGACAAAAAACAAATAATTCCAGTAGGTTTTTTTATCATCATACATCGTTTTCCAAAATGAAAGCATCATGATAGTTACACAAAAAAGCAAGGCAGTATCTGTGGAAACAACGCCAGTATGAATTAAAAACTCAGGCATTGTAAGCAAAATAAATCCTGGTAAATAAAAAGAGACTCCACTTTTTTTAACCATTTTTCCCGCTAAAACAATTAAGGCAATATTTAGAAGGAAGGAAGGTAGTCTCGATGCAAATTCGTTGACTCCAAAAGCGATGTAACTCCCGGCGGATAGCCAAGTGGATAATGGAGGTTTAGCCCAAAACGGAATCCCGTAATCTATTTGAGGGACAATCCATTTATTAGTTTCCCACATGATTCGGGCTATTTCAGCATAACGAGCTTCTGTTTTATCTAACAGAGGAATTTTTGCGATAAGCAGTAATCTAAAAAGAACAAGCGTTATAACGGCAATGTAAAGTACGTAGGAATTGTTTTTTAATTTTTCAGGAATCATGAAAGACGATTTTTTATTAAACAAATTGGCTGTTTTTTTGCTTTTTGTACTGCTTACTTATGTTGTATAAATCCAACCATAATTTGAAAAAATACGTTGGTTTTACTTTTGAGTTTCCTTTTTCGATCCAAGATTTAAGTGGTACTTCATACATTTTAGTTAGTGCCTTTTGTTTGCCATAAAGCAGCTTCATTCTAAAAAAAAGTTCCACATCAAAAAGCCATTTCGATATAAATTCTTTTTTAAAAATAGCAATTGCAATTTCTTTAGTAAAGACTTTACAACCACATTGGGTATCGTACACTTTTAAGTCCAAGATGTGAGAGATGAAAGTTGCTATGATTCGACCGATCAAGAACCTACTGTTTTCTCGTTCAATCGTAGAGCCAATCTTTCTAATTCTGGACCCAAAACAAAAAACAACATCATTTGTCAGATTGTCACTAACGGCTATGAATTCTTCCAAGGTAGTCGCTAGGTCAGCATCTAAATACCCTATAAATTGATGGGAGAAATTTTGATTACAATAATGTATTCCTTGGCGCACTGCCTCTGCTTTACCTGAGTTTTTTAATAAGGAAACAATATGAATTTGGCATGAAAAATCATGCTTAATTTCGTTTAAAACAGCTAAAGTCTTATCAG
>NZ_JAQWTM010000356.1 GCF_029242675.1 Flavobacterium sp. | reverse complement strand
TGTTGTTCGTTGTTGTTGTCCCTGAAATATCTGTTACATCGTTCCCTTTTGGATCTTGTGCTTTTACCAAAGCGCTGTTTGTAACTTTGCCTGCGTCGATATCGGCTTGGGTAATTGTGTAGGTTCCTTTGATGCTGTTGTTGGTCGCTCCTGCTGCTAATGTCGCAATTGGATTACCTGTTAGCACTAGTCCTAACATTGGATCACTAACCACTACATTACTCAAAGTGGTATTTCCTGTATTGGTTACTGCAAATGTGTACGTGATCACATCGCCTTTTACTCCTGTACCTGATACAGTAGCTGTTTTTACCAAGGCAATGCTTGGGTTAAACGAGGTTGGTGTTTCTGTTGGTGTGTTGTTCGTTGTTGTTGTCCCTGAAATATCTGTTACATCGTTCCCTTTTGGATCTTGTGCTTTTACCAAAGCGCTGTTCGTTACTTTATCTGCGTCGATATCGGCTTGGGTAATCGTGTAAGTCCCTTTGATGCTGTTGTTGGTCGCTCCTGCTGCTAATGTCGCAATTGGATTGCCTGTTAGCACTAGTCCTACCATTGGATCACTAACCACTACATTACTCAATGTGGTATTTCCTGTATTGGTTACTGCAAATGTATACGTGATCACATCGCCTCTTGCTCCTGTACCTGATACAGAAGCTGTTTTTACCAAGGCAATTGCTGGTGATTGTACAATTAAAGTCGCGGTACAAGTAGGACAATTTGGATCCACAGGACAAATTGTACATGGAGTTGGATCTGTCGAAGTAGCCGAAATTTGAGTACCTATTACTGTTATCGCCTTTACTGTTGCAAGGTTATAGACTACTCCAGCATCAATATCAGCTTGAGTTAAAAAATAGGTGCCCGAAAAAGTTGTACTATCACTGTTGTCCGGCTCTAAGCTAGCAATTGGACCACCACTAATAACGGCTTTTTCGTCAACAATTGTAATATTTTTTAGAGTTTGTTTACCCGTATTTGTAACAACAAATGTGTAATCAACCCTATCGCCTAAATTAGCAATACCATCATTATTAACATCTACAAAAACGCCCTCTTTAGTTACTTTTATAGAAGCAAAGTCACAAAGAAGATCTCCTCCATTGCTTTCGGTAGTATTGACAAATGCACCATAAATATTAATTGAATTAATCACACTAGCAATTGAATTTAGTGTAAGTCGGATTTCATCAAAGGCTAAGGTAGTTTTAAACCCAACACTGTAAGTTCCTGGTCTAGAACCCAAAACATCTAATCCTAATAATGACAAGTCAATTAGCTGACCACCCGTTTTAGATTCTTGTAAGACACCGTTTCTATAGGTCCTAATGGATAATGACTGAAACAAATTAACTTGTGCTAGCGTCCCTAGATCTTTAATAACAAATCCAGCAAAAGTTCCTTTTGGATAAGTATATAAAACATCTTTTACAGCTAACGAACCCGAAGCAACTGCCCCTGCAACTAAGCTGATGTTGGCAAAATCATTAGTATCCTCGGTAAGTAAATTTTGTGTTCCATTTACCGCGCAAGACACGCAAGCTACCCCTTCGATACCTGTTTTATCCGAGTCAATTATAACCGGAAACATAGGATTTGAAAGAACATAAGAAGTATTACAGGCAACTGTAGGTGCACATAGGTTTTGAAAAACGGCATTATATACTTTAACGCTACCCAAGTTTACTGCTAAAGTATTTATTACAGTAATACGAACCTCATCAAATGACTTGGTTGACACAAAGCCAATGGTTTGTCTAGTCGATCCTACCAACAAATCAGTACCTACACTAACAAGGGGGCCGTTTCCAGACTTCGTTTCTTGAAGCAATCCGTTTAAGTAGGTTCGAATGGTTATTGCATCAAGAGCACTAACATTTAAGAATGTAGGTGTTTCAATTGAATAACCTGCAAAAGTACCCGCTGGATAATCCGTGATTTCTTCTTTAACTGATAAACTCCCACTAGCGCCAATTGCGGCTGTCAAATTAATTTGTTCAAAATTAGTTAAGTCACTATCTATCAAATTATTTGTATTGGTGACTGTACATAAAGCACATACCACACCATCAATTCCTGACCTCGCGTTATTTACATATACTGGATAGACGGGTGCAATCAATGCTGTTTGAACATTACATGGTAATGCAGGGCCGGCACAAAATTTTTCGAAAATTGCTCCATATACTTTGGTTGTTCCTAAATTTAAACCCGCTGCTTGACTTAAGGTTAGTTTAACTTCATCAAAGCTTTTAGTAGTAACAAACCCTAATTTTATTGCGCCTTGGGAGGAAATCAATGATACACTCGCTACTAAATTACTACCCGAAAATTGTTCTTGAAAGGTTCCGTTTAAATACGTAGCCAAACTTATGTTACTCAAAGCGCCACTATTTAACAAGGCCAAATTTTCGATCTCCATTCCAGCGTAGGTTCCTGCTGGATAATCTGTAACTTGATCTTTAATAGCAAAATTTGCCGAAGCAAGTACGCCTGTCAATAAGTTGATGCTAGCAAAATCAGTAGCACTTGAACTTACGGCATGCTCGGGATTAGTAATACTTCCCACTGAAACTCCCGAAAATCCTGTCTGTAGTTGATCAATTGCAACTGGAAAAACAGGTAAGTTAACTTTGGTTACAGTGTTACAATCTAGGGCTGAGCCAGCACAATATTGTCTAACAACGGCATGGTAAATTGAAATGGAATTCAATGCAGCCACACCCGAGTTCAAAACGATTTCAATAGCATCAAAAGGTGCTGAACTATTAAACCCAATAATGTAATCCGTACTACTATTTAAAACACTCAAGCCCAAAAGCGACGAGCCACTAACGGATTCTACTAGTATATTATTTTTATAGGTTTTTACTGCAACAGCATCCAACAAACTTAAATTTAAAAGCCCTGATGTTGGAGCAATTTTAAAACCGGCAAATGTTCCTTGCGCGTAAGTTGTATTACCATCAGTAACACGCAAAGCATGCGTAGTACCAACTCCCAATACACCAAAACTTGCTGATGCACTATTGGTAAGGTCACTATCAATTAATCGATTAGCATTGAAAATACCACAACCAACCAAGCACAATCCAGTGGTTTTGGTTGAAACCGATAAATTATCAAAATTATCTAATATAAAAGGAGTAGGTGTTTCACTATTGCATTGACCAAACCCATTCACAGATACCAGTAAGCAACATGCCAAAACAACGATGATAGGTTGCTTTAAGATGGTAGTAAAAAAACTGGTGCATTTTATTCTATACAATTTAAGGTAATTATTTGCCATAGCATAAGTATTTTATTGTAGGTATAGGGGATTCATTACCGCTAAAACTGGTTATTGAGGGGGGATCTCAAAACAATACCAAATAGCGGTTATAGGTTATTACCAAATTTAAATGATAAAATCCTACTATTTAGGAAATAAGCCTAAACATAATTCGATGTGAAAGCAAAATAAAACCGATACAGAAATAGCTAAATGTCAATATTGCTCTGGACGGTTTCCTACAAAAAAGAGAAATAAATTTATTTTATTAATAAAATATTAACAATAGTGTATCATTTTACTAGTTCTAACTACTAATTGTTTTATAATTTAGCACAAACGATATTTCATGAAAAATCACTTACTACGATTCTTGTACCGGCTAAATCAAACCAACATTGTGACTTTGTTTGTGATCATATTAGCTTCTTGCTCGATGCTAATTTTTGTCAATTATTACACCATCAAAACCTTGTCAGCATCCAGAGCTTATGTTAGTGGTGAATCCCATTATTCAAAAGGACATAACATTGCCACGCACTATTTAATTTATTATATACTGACTTCTAAGAAAGAGTACTGGGATAAATTCGAATCCAATTTAGATATTGCTTTTGGTGGTGCCAAAGCAAGAAATGCGATGGCTACAAAGCTTGATCATAAAGCTGTAGCAGAGGGTTTTATACAAGGAAAAAATAATGAGGAGGACATCAATGATATGATTTGGTTGTTCCAAAATTTTAATTCGATTTCCTTTTTCAGAAAAGCAGTTCAAGAATGGAAAAAAGGCGATGCTTTAAATCTAGAATTATACCTAACCGGTTTGTACATTAAGGAGCAAGTAACGCATCAAAAGCTAGATTTTGCTACGCAGCTTAAATTACTAGAAGAGATCGATGCCATTAATACTAAGATTACAATCAATCAAGATGCCTTTTCCGATTCTTTTGGAGAAGGAACGCGACAAGTAAAGAATTATCTAATTGTGGCCAACACCTTTTTCATTCTAATAATTATTGGCTGTGTGAGTTTTTATTATGCCTTAACAATTAACAAACTAACTACATCACAAAAAAAGCTAAAAAATCAACAAGATAGATTGCGCAAAATCATAAAAGATTTACAGAAAACAAAAAAGAACTTGTCCACTGAAATTATTCAGAACAAAAAAATCATTGGAACGATTAGCCATGACATCAAGAGTCCGCTAAAGTACATTCAAGTCATCGCTAAACATTTAATCTCTATTACTGATAAATCAGAAATTGGATATCAATACATCAGCTCGATACACAAATCATCTAGCCAGCTCTTTGCGTTTACAAAAACACTAGTCGAATATTCTAAAATTTATACAAATGATCGCGACTTTGAACAAAAAACATACTCTGTTTTTGATCTAATTGACGAAAAAAGAGTTATATTTGAGGAGATTGCCGAAAACTACAATACCAAAATTGTAAATACCACGAATCGAAATTTAAATTCGAAAATCAACCGAAGAATTATTTCGATAATAATACATAATTTATTAGATAATGCGGTAAAAAACACCTTGAATGGTGCTATCGAAATAGGTGCAACCACCACAAACGACAGCATAACCTATTACGTCAAGGATACTGGAACTGGAATGAGTCAAGATATTATTGACTACTACACTAATTTATTTAATAACCGAGACCCTGAAAAATTAGTTCTAAGTACCTATGGTATTGGACTACACCTCGTTCTGGAATTAGTAATTATGCTAAATGGCACAATTGCATTTACAACAGGAGAAGAGGGAGGTACCATTGTATCTGTCGAAGTGAAATCTAAGAAGCAACTTACAAGTTAAAAAAATATAAAATGAATAAAGAAATACTTATCGTCGATGACCATTTAGTGGTACGGACTGGCGTATCGATCATTTTGCAGGAAAAATTTAAGCACTTTTCTATTTCAACAGCTTCGAATTATATGTCAACTATTGATATCATCAAAAGTAAAACTTTTGATTTGATTATTTTGGATATCAATATTCCAGGCGGAAAAAATACGACAATGGTTCACGAAATACGCGAAATTCAACCTGAAGTTAAGATTCTTATTTTCTCAGTTTATGATGAAAAAACACATGCATGTCCCTATATAGTTGCTGGAGCTAATGGTTATTTAAACAAACTAAGCAATGAAAAGGAAATAACAGGAGTAGTAAATACCATTCTATCCACTGGTCATTATATTAGTGCAGACATGGTTTCGGAACTGGTAAAAGCCTCTTCAAGCAAAGGGAGCTTAGACCCACTAGATATATTATCAACTAGAGAGCGAGAAATTGCCAATTTGTTGGTCTTAGGGGACGGCAACATAGAAATAGCTAATAAACTTGACATCCAGCTTACCACCGTAAGCACACATAAGAACAAGATTTACAACAAACTTCATATTAAAAACTTAGTAGATCTTATTAACTTATTTAAGAATTCTAGCAACTAATTCAGATGAAATAGAATTTTAAAGTAGACCTAAGTAATGACCTTATCTGCTTTTACCGCTTTTTCTATGGTAAACGAAAACTCAGAACCAATTCCGTATTCGCTTTCGACGTAGATTTTTTCCTTATGTGCCTCAATGATATGTTTTACAATTGCAAGACCCAAACCGGAGCCACCCTCTGAACGCGAACCACTCTTATTGACGCGATAAAAACGCTCAAAGAGACGCGGAATATTTTGTTGTTCAATTCCTTCCCCATTATCACTAATACGGACTAAAACTTTCTCTTTGGTCAAGTTGATAACAGCAACCTCCGTCAACCCTTTTTCTCGGCCGTACTTAATGGAATTCACCAATAGATTTTCAACAATTTGCTGAATCCTATCCTTATCACCTCTAACGTAGTTAGGATGAACAGGGCTGTTTTCGAATGCCAAAGTAATTTTCTTTTTATCCGCTTTCATTTCTAGCAAATCGAACACATTTTGGATCAATTCAACAATATCAAAATTGGTGTATTCTAAATTTAAATCACCCGATTCTAATTTAGTGATCATATCTAAATCCTCTACGATATAAATAAGTCGCTCCACTCCTTTCTCTGCCCGTTTTAGGTATTTTTTACGAATAGTTTTGTCTTCCATCGCACCGTCCAGTAGAGTAGAAATGTATCCTTGAACCGTAAATAAAGGGGTTTTTAACTCATGAGAAACATTCCCTAGAAATTCCCTACGGTATTCCTCACGCACTTGTAGCATCTCAATTTCTAGCTTTTTATCAGTAGCAAATTTCTTCACCTCTCTGGTCAGCGTTTCCATATCTGTGGTTATGGGTTGATTTAGAAGCGAACTTGATTCTAGAAGAGAAACGTCGTCATAGATTTTTTTAACACGACGGTAAATAAACCGTTCTACACGGTATTGAAGCACCAAGAAGGAAAAAGCATAGATTCCAATCAAGAAAATAATTCCAAAAAACAGCAAGCTTTTAAAAGTGTAATGAAACAAGGACATTAAAAGCAATACTACAAAAGCGGTAGAAAAAACACTAATGTACAAAGACGATTTTACTGCGAACTTATATGTTTTTTTAAAATTGATTTTCATTTATATGTATGATAACGCAAGAGACTGCCGATATTACTATTAAAATACCGTACCGCCATTTAAATTCTAATTAAACTTCAAATTTGTAGCCTACTCCTTTTATCGTTTTAAAAAGGTCTTCGCCTATTTTTTCTCGAAGTTTTCTAATATGCACGTCAATTGTACGACCTCCTACAACTACTTCATTTCCCCAAACTTTGTCTAATATCTCATCACGTTTAAAAACCTTTCCAGGTTTTGAAGCTAACAAATAAAACAGCTCGAATTCTTTTCTAGGCAATGCAATTTCTATATCGTCTTTGACAATTTTATACTCTTCGCGATTAATCTCAATACCGCCTACATTCAAAGTTTCGCTATTGTGTTCCTTCTCCTTTAGTCTTCGCAGTAATGCTTTGACTTTACTTACCAATAATTTTGGTTTTATTGGTTTGGTGATATAATCGTCAGCGCCAGCATCAAAACCAGCAACCTGAGAGTAATCTTCACTTCTAGCGGTTAAAAAAGTAATCAATACATTATTAAGTTCCGGGATTTTTCTAATGTTTTCGCACGCTTCCATACCATCCATTTCAGGCATCATTACATCCATAATGATCAGGTCCGGTATTTCTTTTTTAGCCTTAGCTATCGCTTCCTTGCCGTTGGTAGCTGTATAAATCTGATATCCTTCTTGCGTAAGGTTGTACCCCACAATTTCTAAAATATCTGGTTCATCGTCTACTAGTAATATCTTGGTGTTTTTCTTTTTCATAGGAAGCAAATTTACGTTTGCAATTGTAAATGTAAATGTAATAATAAATGAATTGTTAAAATAACCTATTTACCATAATTTAATTTCATAACATTTTCATAATATTAAATACACGCAATGATAACCTCGCGATAACTTCTACTTAATAATATCGTCCTTACTTTGCAAAAAATTTAAACACACATGAAACTTAAATTATTTATTTTGACCCTTTTCATCAGTACGCTTTCGTTTGCACAAAGTAAAGGTACGATTACTGGAGTATTAACAGATAAAGATTCAAACAACGAAACACTTCCTTTTGCTAACGTAATACTAAAAGGAACACCTATAAATGCCACAACAGATATCGACGGAAAATATAGCCTTGCAGCCCCAGCAGGTAGTTACATTATTCAATTTAGTTTTATTGGATATGAAACTCTTGAGTTTCCAGTTACAGTTGTAAGTGGACAAACCATTACAATTAGTAAAGGACTGGGTTCATCCAGCTATAAGCTAGAAGATGTCGTTATTACAACCACTGTAAACAAACAAAAAGAATCTGCTTTATTACTAGATCAAAAGAATGCTGTAGAAATTAAGCAAAGCATCGGAACTCAAGAATTAGCTCGAAAGGGTGTGAGTGACGTCGCTACTGCTGTAACTAAAACAACGGGGATTACAAAACAAGAAGGTTCTGGAAATATTTTTGTGCGTGGCCTTGGCGACCGCTACAACTCAACCACAATGAATGGATTACCTATTCCTTCTAATGATCCTGAAAAAAAGAATTTAAATCTTGAGATTTTTTCTACGGATATTGTAGAGTATATTTCTATTGATAAAGTATACGGCGGAAGCATTTATGGCGATTTTGCTGGAGGTAACGTCGACATTATCTCAAAGGATTATAAAGGAAACGGTTTTTTAAAAGTCGATATTGGATCTAAAGTGAATAGTAATGCTATTGCAGAAGATAATTTTCAACTTCGCACAGGATATAGCGGTCTAGGTTTTACTAGCCAATCTATTCCAAGTAATCCACTTACGCAATTTAACTATAGTTCTCTTCAACTTAAAGGCTATAATCCAATAGCCTCTTCAATTGGAATTTCTGGCGGAAAATCATTTGATGTCGGTTCAGAGGGTAAGCTTAGTTTTTTTGCTACTGCTTCATTTAGTAACGATTTTTCAGCAAAAAGCAATGGAACAGCTAAAGCTAGTGTAAATGGTGTTGGAATAGCCAATAAAATTTTTGAATCATTTACTGATTTGAAATACGAAACCAACACAACAGGTATGGCAAATATTAGCTATAAAATTAACGGTAACAACAAAGTTAGTTTCAATACCGTTTATGTAAACACTTCTAAGCAATCAACTGAAGAATATTTTGGATTTATTGTCGATCTTGCTAATAACGGAAATGGTTTAATTCGTCGTTTTAACTACGAAAAAAACAGTTTGTTGATTAACCAACTTCTTGGTGAACACAAAATTGGAGATCGCTCTAAATTAAATTGGGGCGTATCTTATAATATCATTGACGGAAGTATGCCTGACAGAGTTCAAAATATATTTAGAAAAGAGGCTAATGGTTTTCAATTATCAAGTATTTCAGCTCCTGATAATCATAGATATTTCCAAAAATTAAAAGAAGACGAACTAGCCGCTAATGCATCTTACGATTACAAATTTAACAAAAATGAAGATGGGGACTTTTTAGGAAAAATAACTTTTGGACTAAATGAAAGAATTAAGTCTAGAGGTTTTCAGGCAACCCAATTCAACATCAAAGCAACTAGCGGCAATACAAATACTATTGTTGACCCAAACAATTTAGACTTATTTTACAATCAACCTAATTTTGACAACGGTAATTTCACAATAGCTACTTTTAGAGGAAATTCGCAAGTTTTTAATGCATTGTTCCCTCAAACATATGGCGGAGACTTAATGATTCATGCCGCATTTGCAAATACAGAATACAAGCTCAAAAAACTAACTGCCGTACTTGGACTTAGGGGAGAAAACATTACTCAAAAAGTAGTATGGAATACGCAATTAGGTGCCGTAGGTGAGGATCAATTGACAAAAACAGCATTTCTACCAAGTTTAGTAATGAAATACGAACTAAACGACAAACAAAATTTACGCTTAGGATTAAGTAAAACATATACACTTCCTCAATTTAAAGAAAGAGCACCTTTTATATACGAGGAAGTACTGCAAGTAAAAGTAGGAAACAAAGATTTATATGCATCCGATGACTACAACTTAGATTTAAAATGGGAAATGTTTCCAAAAAGTGATGAGTTAATCTCTGTTACTGCGTTTGGTAAATATATTGTAAACCCAATGAATGAAGTAACAGTATCTTCTTCATCGAATGATATCTCTTATATTAATACCGGAGATTATGGATATGTAGCCGGAGCCGAAGCTGAATTCAGAAAGCAATTATTTAATTCTGATTCTAACAATGCCAAAAAACTTTCCGCCGGATTAAATGTTTCTTATCTATACAGTAATCAGCAATTAGATTCTCAGAAAGTAAAACGAGAAACAGATTTTCAAGTTGATTTTACAAATACAAAAGGAAAATTTACAGGAGCTTCTAATTTATTAATGAATGCTGATTTAACTTTCTTTAACGAGTGGAACAATAAAAATAGTAACCTTACAACTACCCTAGCTTATAGTTACTTTTCTGATAGAGTAAATGCTATTGGAACAAGTAGTAAAGGTGATTTAGTAGATAAAGCATTTGGCTCTTTAGACTTCATCACAAAATCTAAATTAACAGATAAATTAGGAATAGGATTAATTGCAAAAAACTTGCTTAATCCGGCTATAAATAGAGTTCAAGAAAACTTGAATGGAGACGTAAACGTACTTTCTTATAAAAAAGGAGCAACAATAAGTTTGAGTTTAAATTATCAATTGTAAAACAATAGTAAACACATTATATTCTAAAAAGAGCAGCTAAACAGCTGCTCTTTTTCATTTAATCTCTATGGTACTTTGCTTGGTAACATTCGCTTGATAACACTGCCAAAACTAAACCTAACATAATTAGCAAAAAACAGAATCAATTAACCTTAAATTAATACTACAGTAGCGATTTAGTAAACTAACATTCACGTTTAGATAACATAAAAACAAAAGACTTGATCCATCTTTGTAATTGAAAATAAACATAACTATTATCAAAGAATCATGAAAAAATCAACTGTAAAATTATTCGGAATTTTAACATTAGCAGCAGGCTTAATTACCAGCTGTTCTTCTAGTGACAATCCAACACCTACAACTCCACCATCATCTACTTTTACGGCAGATGCAAACAACTTCCAAGGAACTATTGATAATGGAACTATCACTTTAGATCCAGCAAAAACCTATAAATTAACTGGGAAATTACAAGTTAATAACGGTGCAACATTAACTATCCCAGCGGGAACAGTAATTCAAGGAACAGGTGGAACACAATCGTATATCGCTATTGCACAAGGCGGAAAATTAAATGTGGAAGGAACTGCAGCTAAACCAGTAGTAATGACGTCAGGATTAGCTACAAAAGCCGCAGGTGACTGGGGTGGATTAGTAATATGCGGTAAAGCACCTATTAACCGTATTAACGGAGGAGCAGGAACCGCTCTATCAGAAGTAGCAGATTTAACTTATGGAGGAACTGTAGCAAATGACAACTCAGGCTCAATCAAATACTTAAGAATTGAGTATGCAGGTGCAGCCTTTAACAGTGAGAAAGAATTTAATGGTCTGTCACTATTTGGAGTAGGTTCAGGAACAACAATCGACTACGTAGAATTTTTTCAAGGTGCAGATGATGGTGTTGAATTCTTCGGAGGTACAGTAAATACATCTAATTTAATCTCTATCGGAAACGAAGATGATCAATTTGACTGGACAGAAGGATGGTCCGGTACAAACACAAACTGGTACGGAAAATTAGGTTTCGGAAAAGGGAACAGAGGTATTGAAGCAGACAACTTTGAATTAGGGTATTCTTTTACTCCAATCGCTAACCCAACGATAACTAACTTAACTCTTGTAGGACCAGGAAGCGCTCCAACAGCTGGTACATGGTTAGAAAATGACGCAATGAAACTAAGAAGAGGAACTAAAGGAATTTTTACTAATTTATTCTTAAGCAACTGGAAGGTTGGTTTCAATGTAGAAAACGACGAAACTATCGCTTTTATACCTACTGGACTTAAAGCAGTAAACGTAAACTACACTACTGACGTAGCCACTAAAACATCTGGTAAACTAAATGCCGTTGCACCTGCAACTTCAGGATTATCAACTAATGTATCTGCAATCGTGACTTCAGAAGGAACTTCTACTGGGGCTGGAAATGGAGCAAATATGCCAGCATGGGCAGCAGGTTGGTCTGTAGGATTCTAATCAAACCCTTAAAATTAATAAAAATGCCTTTCAAAACGAAAGGCATTTTTTTTGGTACAGTATTTGAATTTATTTTCTTATATTTACAAAACCAAACAATTTCAATGAAAAAAAATTACTTTTATATTATAATTTTATCGGTACTTTTCTTTTCCTCGAACCTTCAGGCTCAAGATACTAAGACCGTAACAAAACAACAAGATTCTTCTATTATCGAGGGCTTAAGTATGTACCCAAACCCTGTGAGTAACGGTAAAGTATATATTTCTACCAAAAATGATTCTGACAAAGAAATTATTATTTTTGATCTTTTAGGTAAAAAAGTACTTCAAACCATGTTGAGTACGCGAGAATTAAACATCTCAAATCTTATACCAGGTGTTTATATCATTAAAATAAATGAAGATAACGCAACTGCTACTCGAAAATTAATAGTAAGATAAGTAAACAATCATATCAATTTTAAAAGCTCCATTGTAACCAATGGAGCTTTTTTGTTACCGATATCTTTGACGCTAAAAAATCTTATTATCTTACTAAATTTATACCTTTGCCCTAAAAAATAGTTTTGATTACAGCTACTGATATATTTACCATTTCGAATCAAAAACAATTTGAAAAAATTGCTCTTAAAACATTTCGTTTTCAATACGAAAACAACTTAGTCTATAAGGAATTTTGCGATTTACTTCAAACGAATGTCTCCAAAGTCAAATCAATAGCTCAGATTCCGTTTTTGCCTATTCAGTTTTTCAAAAGTCATGAAGTCGTTTCTAATACCAATGCTATACAACAGACATTTACCAGCAGCGGAACCACCGGAATGATTACTAGTAAACATCTTGTTACCGATACTTCCCTTTATGAAGAAAGTTACCAAAAAGGGTTTTCACAGTTTTATGGAAACATCGAAGACTATGTAGTACTAGCCTTATTACCTTCTTACCTAGAAAAAGAAGGATCTTCATTAATTTATATGGTCCAGGATTTGATACAATCCTCCAATCATGAAGAAAGCGGCTTCTATTTACACAATCATGATGAATTAATAAAAAACCTTACCGCACTGGATGCCGCTGGACAAAATGTGATTTTAATAGGAGTAACTTATGCTTTACTTGATGTAATCGAAAAGCACCAATTCCAACTACAAAACACCATTATCATGGAAACAGGCGGAATGAAGGGCAAACGAAAAGAGATGATTCGGGAAGAGTTACACCAACAGCTCTGCGCTGGATTTGGAGTGTCTGCAATCCATTCTGAATATGGAATGACGGAGTTGCTATCGCAAGCCTACTCGCTTGGACAAGGTGTGTTTGAGTGCCCAACTTGGATGCTAATCCTAGTACGCGATACCGAAGATGCGTTAACATATATTCCGCATGGTAAAACTGGCGGTATTAACGTAATTGATCTCGCTAACCTCAACTCCTGCTCTTTTATTGCTACTCAGGATTTAGGAAAAAAAATCACCAATAACTCTTTCGAAATTCTGGGTCGTTTTGATAATTCAGATATTCGCGGATGCAATTTAATGGTACTTTAGAAATGAATGTACGCTTTTTAAGCATTGCTTTATTCTTATTTTCTTTTTGTCTTCAAGCGCAAACTGAGGAAATCGAACTTGTTTTAGACTCTATCCAATACAAAGACCCAAGTGCTAATTCTCGCGTTTTTACTATTCATTATCGAATAAAAAACAAAACCGCAGCACCAATTTCTTTTATTCTCAACCCTAATGCCATTCGATCAAATGTATCTAGTGCATTGGCATGGATGCCTTCCTACCGTTTGTACCAAGATACTATTCGCATTGACGCTGAGAGTATATCGAGCCCTCTAACCAACGACAAAAAGAATAAAGAATTTATCGACAAAATGCAGCAAGAACTCCAAGATAATAAAGGTAATTTAGAAGCCTATTACCTTAAAAAAGAAAAAGAAAACAGGGAGACAACTAGTAAAAACATATTGAACAGCATACTAACTTTTGAACCTCACGAAAGCAGGTCGTATGCTGTAACCTTCAACTGGGATAAAAACCGATACGTTACCCATTATGAAAACGAATACTACCTTGACGAAAAAACGCCGCACTACATGGACCTTGTTGTGATTTTACTAAAGGACGAACTGTATGCTCGATTACTTCCTGAGGATAAACTTAAAATTGAAGCGAACGCAACTATACTAAGAGGCTGGTTTCAATCGAATAAAGTTGAGATCAATTTAAAAGAATAAGTTCCTTTTTAAACAAAAAAAATCCCAACACTTTTTCACAGTATTGGGATATTCTATTCTTAATAGAACCTATTACACAATTCGAACTACAAAATAATTTTTCTTACCGCTTTGTAAAAGCACAAATTGGTTGTTGATTAAATCTTTTTCCGAAAGGATAAAATCTTCTTTTACTTTTTCTTTATTTACAGCTATTGAATTAGCTGTTAAAGCTCTTCTTGCCTCTCCGTTAGATTTAAAGAATCCTGTTTTTTCGTTCAAAACCGAGATTATTTCGATTCCTGCTTCGATATCGGCTCTTGCTATTTCGGCTTGCGGAACACCGTCAAAAACTTCTAGAAAAGTAGCTTCATCCAATTCTTTTAAATCATCAGCCGTTGCATTTCCAAACAAAATATTAGACGCTTTAATGGCTTTTTCTAATTCTTCTTTAGAATGTACAAAAACAGTTAATTCTTCAGCTAATTTGCGTTGTAGCGCTCTTTGATGCGGCGCTTCTTTATGGCTTTCAATTAAGCTTTCAATCGTTTCTTGATCTAAAAAGGTAAAAATTTTAATGTATTTCTCAGCGTCAACATCAGTTGTGTTCAACCAGAATTGATAAAATTTATAAACCGAGGTTTTATCGGCTGTTAACCATACATTACCGCCTTCTGATTTACCAAACTTAGAACCATCAGCCTTTGTAATCAAAGGGCAAGTCATGGCATAAGCCTTAGCTTCTTCACCAACATTCATACGGCGTACTAATTCCGTTCCAGTGGTGATATTTCCCCATTGGTCTGAACCACCCATTTGAAGCAAGCAATTGTATTCTTTATGCAAATGATAGAAGTCATACCCTTGAATTAACTGGTAGGTGAACTCCGTAAAGGACATTCCTTCGCCTTCACCAGACAATCTTTTCTTAACAGAATCCTTAGCCATCATATAATTTACTGTGATGCGTTTACCTACATCACGAGCAAAATTGATAAAAGAAAGCTCCTTCATCCAGTCGTAATTATTTACCAGCACCGCTCCATTAGCTTCGGTAGCGTTAAAATCTAAAAAACGGGATAACACCCCTTTTATTCCTTCTACATTATGATTTAGCGTAGCTTCGTCTAGTAGGTTTCTTTCATCTGATTTTCCTGAAGGATCACCAATCATACCCGTGGCACCGCCTACTAAAGCAATAGGTTTGTGTCCAAAGTTTTTTAAATGTACCAAAAGAATAATAGGAACTAAACTACCAATATGTAAAGAATCAGATGTAGGATCAAAACCGATATAAGTAGCGGTCATTTCTTTTAAAAGTTGTTCTTCGGTTCCAGGCATAATGTCGTGAACTAATCCGCGCCATTGTAATTCAGTTATAATATTTTTCATTCTAGTACGTATAATTTTATGCAAATATAAAATATAATGTGGATTGACTAATTTGTTTAACTGCTTAATCTAAAAAAATCATGATTACTGCTTCCTATTTCGTAAATTCGCTATATGATTTTAGTAACAGGAGGAACAGGTTTAGTAGGCGCACACATATTGCTGCATATTGTATCGCAGGCTAGCGAGGCACAGTCGCAGCTGCGTGCTACCTATCGCTCGCAGGCCTCTATAAAAAAAACAAAATCCTTATTTGACCGCTACAATAAAGCAAGCCTTTTTGATCGTATCGAATGGGTACAAGCCGATATTCTTGATATTCCGGCTTTAGAAATCACTTTTGAAGGCATAACTATGGTTTACCATTGTGCTGCTTTTATTTCTTTCGACCCAAGAGACGAGGATATCCTACGAAAAACCAATATTGAAGGAACCGCTAATATTGTCAATTTTGCTTTAGCAAAAGGAATCAAAAAACTGTGTCATATTAGCTCTATTGCCGCTCTCGGGGATGTTATAGGATCCCAAACAGTTATTAATGAAGAAGCCGAATGGAATCCTGAAAAACAACATAGCGACTATGCCATCTCTAAATATGGTGCTGAAATGGAAGTGTGGCGCGCCCAACAAGAGGGATTAGATGTAATTATTATAAATCCAGGAGTTATATTAGGTCCAGGATTTCCCGACCAAGGTAGTGGTGAACTTATTACAAAAGTAGCCAATGGAATGCCGTATTATACTTTAGGCACAACTGGTTTTATTGCTGTTACCGATGTTGCTACTATAGCTTATCAATTAATGAATAGCTCTAAAACCAATAAACGCTACACTCTAATTGCAGAAAACATATCTTTCAAAGACTTTTTTGATACTGTAGCTACTGCCTTAAAAGTAAAAAAACCAACAAAGCACGCAACTCCTTTCATGATTGAAATTGCTTGGAGAATAGATGCTGTAATGGCGCGTGTTTTCAAAAGGAAACGGAAATTCACTCAAGCCGCTGCAGTAGCTTCTATTGCAATGAATACCTATTCGAATGATAAAATCAAAGCCGACTTAGATTTTGAATTTACCAATGTACGGCACTACATCCAAGAAAATTTCAGTTGAAATTAAAAGAATCTTTATTTCGTTTTAAGAATTACTCCCTTTGTTATATTTTCGTTGATAGGCGCTACCTTAATCTTTGCCAATGAATCTTTTTTAAGAGTTGCCTTCGCCTTTTTCGCTTTTATAGCTTCCCTTTTACTTTTCAATTTCTTATCCTTTTGGATAATGGAGTCAAGATCTGCTTTTTTTCGGTCGATTCTTTTAACTAAGGTATCGTACATGTTTTTATACTCCACATAGTCGGTGGCATAATACACATTACTTTGCGCAAGCTGCAAACTATCGATATTGTACTTTTTATAGATATAAGAAGCTGAATTGATTTGGTTACTATCGAGTGAAGTAGGATTTTGATATTTTATTCCTTCGAGTACTGCAATATCGTACATGATGTCAATCATCTTATCCTTGGCAATTAGCCGATCTGGTTTTGCGACCACATCCTCTTTGCAACTTACCAATAAAAGGAACACCACAATAACCGATAGTATCTTTTTCATCTCTATTTTTTAACGATCAAACAACAGTCTTTTTCCAGCACGGATATTTTTAACTTTAAAGGCATTATACACTAATTTACCATTTACAAAAGTATGTGTAATTCTGGACTTAAAGGTAAAGCCTTCAAAAGGAGACCAACCACATTTAGCAAAAATATTTTCTTTTTTTACGCTCCATGGTAAACCTGCATTTACAATCACTAAATCTGCGAAGTAGCCTTCTTTGATAAAGCCACGCTTTTCTATTTTAAAAATCTTAGCTGGATTGTGACACATTTTCTCCACAATTTTCTCTACGCTTATTTTACCTTGATGATGCGCTTCAAACATTGCTACAACAGCATGCTGCACTAACGGTCCACCTGATGGTGCTTTTGAATAAGGCTGTTGTTTTTCCTCTAAGGTGTGAGGAGCGTGATCCGTCGCAACAACATCAATTCGACCATCTAGTAAGGCTTCCCACAAAGCATCCTTATCGTTAGCCGTTTTAACGGCAGGATTCCATTTAATTAAATTACCTTTAGTAGCATAATCCTCATTGGTAAACCATAAATGATGTATACACACCTCAGCTGTGATTTGCTTTTTCTCTAACGGAATTTTATTGGTAAATAAACTCATCTCCTTAGCTGTGGAAAGATGAAATACATGCAAACGAGCACCGGTTTTTTTAGCAAGGGCTACTGCCTTTGATGACGAAATATAACAAGCCTCCTCAGATCGAATTAAGTGATGCGCCGTTACAGGAATATCCTCACCATACTCTTCAGTGTATTTAGCTAAATTATTTTTAATAGTCGTTTCGTCTTCACAATGTACGGCAATTAATAACGGCGTACTTGAAAATATTTTTTCTAATACCGCTTCATTATCCACCAACATATTACCTGTCGAAGAACCTAAGAATATCTTAACTCCTGCAACATTTTTAGGATTTGTTTTAAGTACTTCCTCAAGATTGTCATTAGTCGCACCCATCATAAACGAATAATTCGCGTAGGAGTTATTAGCAGCTAATTGGTATTTTTCTTCTAGGATTTCTTGGGTAACGGCGTTAGGTACGGTGTTAGGCTGTTCGATGAACGAAGTAATTCCGCCTGCAACAGCGGCTCTTGATTCCGACTCGATATCACCTTTATGGGTCAAGCCTGGTTCTCTAAAATGAACCTGATCATCTATGGCACCTGGCATTAAGTAGTTTCCTTCGGCGTCAACAATAACGCAATCAGAGGACTTGGCACTAATGCTTTCTGATATTTCAACAATTATGTCATTTTCAATTAAAACATCGCCCTCAAAAATTACTCCTTCATTTACTATTTTGGCATTCTTAATTAAAACCTTGTTCATTGTTTTTTTATTATAGACTATTAACTAATTTTTTTAATCGTAATGAAATCACTCCAAAAACGGCTTCTACAATAATCGAATTACTCATTTTTGATTCGCCCTTGGTTCGATCTGTAAAGATAATGGGCACTTCGACTATGTTGAATTTTTTACAAAAAGTTCGGTACTTCATCTCAATTTGAAATGCATAACCCACAAATTTTATTTTATCGATTCCGATGTTTTCTAGCACTTCTCTTTTGTAGCAAACAAATCCTGCGGTAGCATCGTGAATTTTCATACCCGTAATGATTCGCACATAAACCGAAGCAAAATAGGACAACAACACTCTATTCAAAGGCCAATTGACCACGTTCACGCCAGTTACATACCTCGAGCCAATCGCTAAATCAGCATTCCCAAAATGGCAGGCATTGTATAATTTTTCAAGATCGTTAGGGTTATGTGAAAAATCAGCATCCATTTCAAAAATAAAATCATATTTATTTTCCAATGCCCACTTGAAACCATGCACATAAGCGGTGCCCAAACCAGCTTTTTTCTTTCTGTTTTCTAAAAATAACCGACCTTCGAATTCCTTTTGCAACACTTTTACCTTGTCTGCAGTACGGTCAGGAGAATTATCATCAACAATAAGGATATGAAAGGGCTTATGCTGAGAAAGCACAGTTCGAATAATGCTTTCTATATTTTCTATTTCGTTATAGGTAGGAATTATAACAATACAATCGCTCATTTTCTAGTAATTTCACGGCAAAAGTAACCATTTTATAGCAATCGATTCATAATAAAATTATAATAAAAAGATTGATATAAAAAATTACTAATTTTGTACTCCTATGATTGAACATGTACTGCATCCTCGACTAACTGAAAATAAAGATTGGGCAACCATTCTATTTGTCCTTGCCTTTGCAATTATTGCGATCACTAAATCCGTTTATGAAAACCGATTTGGAGATTTCATGAATTTGATTTTCTCCGACAAATACTCGAAGGTTTACCGTGACAGCAGTCAATTAAAAAGCACTTTTACGATAGCACTATTCATCGTGCAAATTATTTCGGTTGCCTTTTTTATCCAATTAACGCTTAGTATTTTTGGATACGCTAACAAAACCGATGGAATTTTATACATTCAAATATTTACACTTCTTATTTTCTTCGTTTTAGCCAAGTTTTTGATTGAAAAAATTATAGGAACCGCATTTAATATTGAGGAATTTGTAGAACAATTTAACCTTCAAAAAGTAATCTATAGAACTTACATTAGTTTATTTATACTCCCAGTGAATGTAATCCTCTTTTATTACGACAGTATTTCTAAAAATATTCCCATCATATTCCTTTCTATAATATTAATAATCAGCACTCTAATCTATTTGGTTTCAATAAAAAATTATCAAAATTTAATATTCAGTAAGTTGTTTTATTTTATTTTATATCTTTGCACTCTCGAAATAGCACCTTACTTTTTTATGTACTATTTGTTTACAAATAGGAGTGCTTAGAAAAAATTAAAATATGAAAGTGAAAACAATTTTGGTGTCACAGCCTGAGCCTAAGGTAGAGAATTCTCCTTACTTTGAGCTACAACAAAAGCATAAAGTGAAAATTGATTTCAGGCCTTTTATTCATATAGAAGGAGTTAATGCCAAAGAGATTCGATTACAAAAAATCGATCTTAATCATTATACCGCTATTATTTTAACAAGCAGAAATGCTGTAGACCATTTTTTTAGAGTAGCCGAAGAAATGCGTTTCAAAGTTCCTGAAGGATTAAAATATTTTTGCCAATCAGAAGCAGTTGCATTTTATTTACAAAAATATGTTGTTTACAGAAAACGTAAAATCTACGTAGGACCTAAAGATTTTGCTGATTTATCGCCACTGATTAAAAAGTATAAAGACGAAAAATTCTTATTGCCAGCCTCAGATCAATTAAATGCAGATGCACCTATTACGCTAAACAATTTAAAAGTAGACTGGACTCAAGCCGTTTTTTACAAAACAGTTATGAGTGATTTGTCTGATCTAGCAGATGTTTATTATGACATTCTAGCTTTCTTTAGCCCAACAGGAATCAAATCATTGTACAAGAATTTTCCGGATTTCGAACAAAACAATACGAGAATAGCTGTTTTTGGAAGTACCACTCAAAAAGAAGCTTTAGATCACGGACTAAGAGTAGATATTCTTGCTCCAACACCTAATACACCTTCTATGACAATGGCACTTGAGAAATACATTGCTGAAGCAAATAAAGGAAAGTAAAAAAACACTCCTTCATCATACAAAAATCATCTGTTCGCAGGTGATTTTTTTTTGACTGAACTTTTAGCCAATCTGAAAAGTAAAACACAAATCACTTTTATTACCACTTTTTAATTGAATTTATTTACATTTGATTTCAATTTGAAACTGAATACTCAATTACAGTTATAAACAATAAGACATGAAGATTAATTCCTTAGTTGTCGAAATAGACGGAATCGATAAAGAAATTTTAAGAGACCTCATGGATGATGCTCGAAAACCTATTTTGCAAATCGCTAATAAAATAGGCATATCAGGTGCTGCGATACATCAAAGACTACGCAAACTCGAGCAGTCTGGCGTGATTTCGGGCTCTAAATTCACCGTTAACAACAAAATACTAGGATACAACACCATGGCTTTTGTAGGCGTATATCTAGACAAAGCCGCACGAAACCCTGAGGCTGTAAAAGAGCTAAAAAAAATACCCGAAGTACTCGAATGCCACTACACCACTGGAAACTGGTCGATATTGATAAAAATCATTTGCAGAGATAACGAACATTTAATGCAACTCTTAAATACTAAAATACAAGCGATCGAAGGTGTTTCAAGAACCGAAACTTTCATTTCCTTAGACCAGCAAATAGACCGTCAAATCCAGTTATAAAAAAACCGACTCATTAGTTAAATGAGACGGCTACAATTATAACATGTGAATTTTAGAAAATACTTTAATCTCTTCGACTTCCCGCTCCCATGTAAAGCGAAACATAATAGAGTAGCGTAGCAATAGATCCTAATGCTGCAACTACGTAGGTTCTAGCAGCCCATTTCAATGCATCCTTTGCTCTTACTTGCTCTTGTTGTGTTAGCATTCGTTTGTTCTCTAACCAAGCTAAGGCACGATTACTCGCATCATATTCTACCGGCAAAGTCACAATCGAGAAAAGTGTTGTGGCTGCAAAAAGTACAATCCCGCCCAACAATAAAGCCGGAAAAGTATTGATTAACAAAATCCCACCCAACAAAACCCATTGCATGTAACTAGAAGCTACATTAACAAAAGGAACTAGCTTTGAACGCATCGTTAGCCATTGATAACCTACAGCATGTTGTACTGCATGACCACATTCGTGTGCCGCTACTGCAGCAGCAGCCGCATTACGCTGATTGTATACTGATTCACTAAGATTCACCGTTTTGTCCACGGGATTGTAATGATCTGTAAGTTGACCTGGTGTCGAAATAACACGTACATCTCGAATACCATTATCCGCTAACATTTTCTCAGCGATTTCAGCACCCGACATTCCGTTTTGCAAATGCAGTTTAGAATACTGTTCAAATTTACTTTTGAGCCTATAACTTACTAACCAGCTAAAAAGCATGATAGCACCCGCTAGAATTAAATATCCTGATCCCATATCTTTATTTTTTAGTTTTGTTTGTTTGAATATAAATAGCAAAATCTGAACCAAATATAAAAAATGTCAGTTTGGCATCAGTTAAATATTTCTAAATAAAAAATCCCAATTGCACGAGTTGCAATTGGGATTTAGATTCTAGGTTCAAAAAAATTAACCTACTAAATTGATGATTTTTCCGGGAACAATAATCACTTTGTTCGGTGCTTTACCATCTAGTTGTTTTATAGTTCGTTCGTCTTTCATTACGATTTCTTCAATTTGTTCTTTGGTTAAATCCAAAGGCAACGTAATTGTAAAACGCATTTTTCCGTTGAAGGAAACTGGGTATTCTTTTTCACTTTCGACCAAATGTTTTGGTTCAAATGCAGGAAAAGGAACTAAGGCAATCGACCCTTCGTGACCTAACAGCGACCATAATTCCTCAGCAATGTGTGGCGCATAAGGCGAAATTACAATTGCTAAAGGCTCTAGTATCGCTCTTGAATGGCAGTTTTGAGTCGATAGTTCATTCACACAAATCATAAATTGCGAAACCGAAGTATTAAAAGAAAAATTCTCAATATCATCAGCTACTTTCTTGATGGTTTTGTGTAACGTTTTTAAAGCCTCCCCCGACCCCTCCGAAGGAGGGGAGTCAGAAACGTAAAAAGAATCATCAGGTCCATTATGATACAATCGCCATAATTTTTTCAAGAAACCAAATACACCCGAAATTCCGGCTGTGTTCCATGGCTTCGCTTGCTCTAATGGTCCTAAAAACATTTCGTACAAACGCAAAGTATCAGCACCGTATTCCGCACAAATATTATCAGGCGTCACTACGTTGTATTTCGACTTAGACATTTTCTCTACTTCGCGACCTACAATATATTTTCCGTTTTCATCCAAAAGGAATTCGGCGTCTTTATAATCTTCTCTCCATTTTTTGAAAGCTTCGACATCTAACTCATCTGAAGAATTGACCATGGAAACATCGGCATGGATAGGTTGAACATTTTGACCCTCAATCTTATTTTTAGAAACAAATGTATTCGTTCCTTCTAATCGGTACACAAAAGCACTAGTTCCCAAAATCATACCTTGGTTGATCAATTTCTTGAACGGCTCTTCGGTTGGTGCAAAACCTTTGTCTTTTAAGAATTTGTTCCAAAAACGAGAATACAATAAATGCCCTGTAGCGTGTTCGTTTCCACCAATATACAAATCGACACTTTCCCAATACGCTAGTGCTTCTTGGCTTGCAAATTCGTTTTCGTTTTTTGGATCCATATAGCGCATCCAGTAAAACGAACTTCCTGCCCAACCTGGCATGGTGTTTAATTCCAAAGGAAAAACAGTAGAGTCGTCAACTAAATCTGTAGCAACTACTTTATTTGTTGTTGTATCCCAAGCCCAAACTGCTGCATTTCCTAATGGAGGCAAGCCGTCTTCGGTAGGTAAGTATTTCTCCACTTCGGGCAAAATGATTGGTAAATATTTTGCATCAATCATTTGCGGCAAGCCATTAACATAATACACTGGAAAAGGTTCTCCCCAATAGCGTTGACGAGAAAAAACAGCATCACGCAAGCGGTAGTTTGTTTTTCCTTTTCCTTGATTTATTTTCTCTAACGCTTCAATAGCCTTGTACGTTCCATCCTTGTAGCCTAACCCGTTTAGGAAATCAGAATCCACTAATTTAAAACCTTCTTTAGCTCCAAAAGCAGCTTCAGAAATATCTTTATCGAAAATATTTTTGATAGCAGGCATTCCTGCTTGCCCTTTAAAGAAATTAGCAAAAGCATAGTCACGCTCATCTCCGCAAGGAACCGCCATTACAGCACCGGTTCCATATCCTGCTAATACATAATCACCAATCCAAACTGGAACTAGCTCCTTGGTAAAAGGATGCTCCGCATAAGCGCCTGTAAAAACACCTGAAATGGTTTTCACATCGGCCATACGCTCTCTTTCGGAACGTTTTGAAGATGCTACTATGTATTCGTTTATTTTATCCAAATATTCAGGAGTAGTAATTTCTTGAACTAAAGGATGCTCAGGAGCCAAGGTCATGAACGTCAAACCAAAAATAGTGTCAGGGCGTGTTGTGAACACCGAAATTTCAGCATTTGAATTTTGGACTTTAAAAGACACCATTGCACCAACACTTTTCCCGATCCAGTTGCGTTGACTTTCTTTGATGCTTTCGCTCCAATCAATATCATTTAAACCTTGTAACAAACGCTCCGCATAAGCCGATATACGCATGCTCCATTGTGTCATTTTTTTACGAACTACGGTAAATCCACCACGCTCTGAAACGCCATTTACGATTTCATCATTAGCCAAGACCGTTCCTAATCCAGGACACCAGTTTACTTCGCTTTCTGCTAAATACGTTAATCTGTATTGCAACAAAATCTTTTCTTGTTGCTCTTTTGCGAAAGCATTCCACTCTTCTGCTGTAAAAACAGCAATATTATCATCACAAACGGCTTTTACATTCGCATTTCCTTCTTTTTCAAAAATAGCGGTTAGTGTGCTAATGTCTTCAGCTTTATCAGACTCTTTGTTGTACCAAGAATTAAATAACTGAATAAAAATCCATTGTGTATGTTTGTAATAATCCGGATTTGAAGTTCGAACTTCTCTATCCCAATCAAATGAAAAACCTATTTGATCTAACTGTTTTCTGTAGCCGACAATTTTATTTCCTTCTTTATCAACGCCACCGTCGATATTAACACGAGTGGTATCCTCTGGACGTTGTCCGGTTTGAATAGCATACTGCTCCGCTGGAAGACCAAAACTATCGTACCCCATTGGATGAAGCACATTATATCCTTGATGTCTTTTGTACCTTGAATATACATCCGAAGCAATGTAACCTAGTGGATGTCCTACGTGCAAGCCTGCTCCCGACGGATAAGGAAACATATCCAGAACATAATGTTTTGGTTTTTCGGAGTTATTTTGTGCTGCAAATGTTTTGTTTTCAGCCCAGTATTTTTGCCATTTGGCTTCAATTTCGTTCGGATTGTATTTCATTATCTAGTTTCAAAGTTGCAAAGCTGCAAAGTTTCTATACTTTTTATTTATTATCGTGCTGGCAAATTTACGTTTATTGTACGAAAGTTAAAACTTTGGCCGTTATTAACTTCAAATAAAGAAATTCTTTATTATTTTTACCCCATAATTAAAATAAACTATGAGTTCTTCATTTGATAAGTTTCAAAAACGCAGGTTAATTTCCTCTTATTTTTCGGTTGTACTAAGTGTATTCTTGGTGTTATTTCTTTTAGGTGTATTAGGATTATTCATCATCAATTCCCAAAAGTTAGCGAATGATTTTAAAGAAAAAATAGCCATGACGGTCTTCTTTAAAAACGAAGCTAATGACACTATCTTGAAGGCTTTTGGCACAGAATTAAAAAGAGCAGCCTATGCTAGAAGCACTGTTTACGTGACCAAAGAGCAAGCAGCCAAGCAACATACGGATATTATAGGCGAAGACTTCATGACGTTCTTGGGCGAAAACCCATTGCAAAACTCTTACGACATTCACTTAAAAGCGGACTATGTTGAAAAAGATAGTATTGCTAAAATTGAAAGTAAATTAAGAGCAAACCCAATGATATCAGACATTGTCTATGATAAGCAATTGGTCAATTTAGTGAATGACAACATCAAGAAAGTGAGCATGTGGATTTTAATCATCAGTGGTTTCTTGACCTTTATAGCAGTTTTACTAATTAATAGTTCGCTGCGATTGTCTATTCACTCTAATCGATTTATCATAAAAACCATGCAAATGGTGGGCGCGACTAAATCATTCATTAGAAAACCATTCGTAATGCGCAGTGTAAAACTAGGAATGATTGGAGCTTTACTAGCCATTTTTGCGCTGGTAGGTGTTTTATTATATGTAGAAACAAGCTTCCCTGATTTGGGAATCTTAGACAATCCGTTATTGACTGGTACGGTACTAATTGCCGTATTTGGTATTGGAATATTAATCACTTGGGTTAGTACGCATTTCGCGACACAACGATTCCTGAATTTAAGAACAGACGATTTATACTAAACTATAAATAGGAGTGCTATGCATTCCTTGCAAAGACATTATGAAAAACAACGAGCAAAAACAAGAATTTCTTTTCGGAAAAAATAACTACACTATTCTTCTAATCGGAATAGGAGTAATTGTACTTGGATTTATATTAATGTCAGGCGGAGGTAGCGATGATCCTGCTGTTTTTAGCGAGGATATTTTTAACTTTAGAAGAATTCGTTTGGCTCCAACTACTGTTTTGATTGGTTTTGGAATTACCATTTACGCTATTTTAAAGAGTCCAAAAAAGTAGTCATTACCTTTTGGAAAAAACCACAATTTATTACCTTTTCCAAACTTAGCATCCTAACACCCTTATTTTCATGAATACATTACAGGCTATAATTCTGGCGATTATTGAAGGGCTTACGGAATTTTTACCTATTTCCTCTACCGCTCACATGGGTTTCACCGCGGCTTTATTGGGAATGGAAGAAACAGAATTCTTAAAAATGTTTCAAGTTTCGATTCAGTTTGGAGCTATTTTAGCCATCGTTGTTTTGTACTGGAAAAAATTCTTTGATTTTAAAAACTTCAATATCTACATCAAACTAGCTTTTGCAGTTGTTCCTGCGCTTGTACTAGGTTATTTATTCGATGATAAAATTGAAGCTGTTTTAGGGAATCAAATTGCGATATCAGCTGTATTGGTTTTAGGAGGTATTGTTCTTTTATTTGTTGACAAATGGTTTAAAAACCCAACTATTCACGACGAAAAAGATATTTCTATTAAAACAGCGGTTACTATTGGATTTTGGCAATGTTTAGCCATGATGCCAGGAACTTCGAGATCAGCAGCTTCCATCATTGGTGGAATGACGCAAGGTTTAAGCCGAAAAGCGGCAGCCGAATTCTCTTTTTTCCTAGCGGTACCTACTATGTTAGCGGTAACGGTTTACTCCGTTTTTGTGAAAACATGGGGAAAAGGAACAGCTTCTGAAATGAAGGGATACGAAATGATTTTTCAAGATGAAAATCATATTCAACTATTTATACTAGGTAATATTGTGGCTTTTGTAGTGGCGCTATTGGCGGTAAAAACTTTCATAAGTGTATTGACTAAATACGGTTTTAAATTTTGGGGATGGTACCGAATCATTATTGGAATTGCCTTACTCATTTATTTTTACCAAACTAAATAATGGAGAAAATAACACCCGAAGCTTATCTAGAAGGACAAATTTTATTGATTGACAAACCCTTAAAATGGAGTTCGTTTCAAGCAGTGAATAAGTTAAAATACGCGCTAATTAATAAAGTCGGACTTCCTAAAAAATTCAAGATAGGACACGCAGGGACTTTAGATCCATTAGCAACGGGATTGCTTTTAATATGTACAGGGAAATTCACTAAAAGAATCTCTGAGTTGCAAGGTCAAGCCAAAGAATATACGGGAACTTTTTTTATAGGTGCTACTACACCGTCCTATGATTTAGAAACCGAAGTTGACCAAACCTTTCCGACGGAACATATTAACGAGGCATTGATTCACGAAACAGTACAACAATTTCTTGGAGAAATAGATCAAAAACCACCCATATTCTCCGCTATTAAAAAAGATGGTGTTCGCTTGTACGAGCATGCTCGCGCTGGAGAAACTGTTGAAATAGCTTTTAGAAAAACGACGATTCATGAGTTTGAAATTACCAAAATTGATTTGCCAGAAATCGACTTTAGAGTAGTTTGTAGCAAAGGGACTTATATTCGTTCCCTTGCTTACGATTTTGGTCAAGCTATGAACTCCGGTTCCCATTTAACTGCTTTACGCAGAACAAAAATTGGTGATTATAATGTGATATATGCCACTGATGTGACTTTATTTGAAGACCAACTATAATGCTATTGAATTATAGAATACAGAACCTTTTGTTATTCTTGTTCTTATCAACGTTGGCTTTTGGCCAAAATAAAAAATTCACTTACACCCAATTTGATGTTACGGTTGCCTTGACAGGAAATCCTAACCGTGACGAAGTTGACCCTTACACTAATAAAAAACAATCCTTTTTTATACCAGATGGCATTGGATCAAAATTTGGTTATGGTATTCACTACCATAAGTGGATTGCAATAGGCGTTCACAGCGGCTTGAGCTGGGAATGGTCAAGCAAATTAGTCGTTGCTCCCATTTTTGCAAATTTAAGATTGAGTCCAAAAATCAGTGATGAAACTCGAATAACCCTTCAAGCTGGATTAGGAAAAGCGATTGCTTTGGGTCGTGGTAACTTGATTGGAGACTATAAAAAAATAAGCTTAGGATTACAAACAGACGATGATTTAGTACTTTTTATTGAAGTCAATCACTATACAATCCCTGTAAACAGACGAGGAGACTCTGGCAATATAAGTTTAGGTCTTGCCTTAATTAGTTTTTAGCACTACTACCCTGCCCCTGATAGCAGCGGCAGCCCCGACTGAAAAACCCTTTTTTTACGGAAGTTACAGAGCGACCAGCGGAAGCTCCTGTAATGACCTTGTAAAAAAAGGGTTATGAGGAAGGGCTAGAGCGAATAGCAGGAATTGGCTCTACTGTTTATACTATTAATCATCAGCAACTGAGTCGAGATCAAGCATCATGTCAATTAACTCCGACTGTGTAGACAATCCTTTGTCATGTAGGTACCACATTTGTAGATCGGTTTTGATGGTTTCATCGATCACCCCGTGCTCTTTTTTATAATTTGCTATAAGTTCTACAGCGGCATAAGGCCTTGGTCCCCAATGCGCGAGTGCACCACTGGTTGCTTTATTAATCACGATTAATTTAGGAATGGATTTGGCTTTGTTTGTCAAAAAATGATTCATTAACTCCTCATTATCGTCTCGTAAAACGATTCGAAGTTCAATTTTACCCTCAGATTGCTCGGCCATTTTATCAAAAATAGGCAATAACTGTGCGGCATCACCACACCAACCTTCGGAAATTACGAGCCAAATATACTCGTTTTGCAAGGCTTGTAAATTAGTAACTACTTCAGGCAGAATCGTCAAGGTTTTGTCCAAGCGGTTCATTCTCGTTTCGTTTAAACTGCTGTAATTCGTTAACGCTTCGGATTGTTCGTGACCGGTTGATTTGTTTTCGCGCAGCAAGTCGGTTACTATTTTTCGGTATTCGATGTAAGAGTGACTATTAAAAAGTGCTTTACCTATTGTTTTGTCCATGATTGTATATGTTTTTGTAAAGTTACCTAAAAATAATTAGTTAAAAAATGACAAAAATCAGTCAATCAATAATTGAAAAGTGTAATTTTATGATATGGAATCTTACAAGGATATTATCAATTCAAAATCAGTAGGAATTGCCCTTTCGGGAGGTGGTTCTAAAGGTTTAGCACATGCGGGCGTACTGCAATTTCTAGAGGAAAAAAACATCAAACCCAATGCGATCTCAGGAACTAGCGCTGGTAGTATCGTAGGAGCCATGTACGCTTGGGGCAAAAGTCCTCAGGAGATTTTAGCTTTTTTTAAATCGATTTACTTTTTTCACTGGAGGCATTTTACGTTTAAAAAAGCAGGATTGATCGACTCCGAATCTTTTAAAGCTTATTTCATCAATATATTCGAAGATGCTCAAGTAGGCGACTTAAAAATTCCTATGAAAATTACGGCTACTGATATGGTCAAAGGTCGTTTGAAAATATTTGATCCCGAAACCAAAATAGTCGATGCTCTGTTAGCATCATCAGCCTTTCCAGGGATTATTTCGCCTTATGAAATTAATAAGGAACCTTTTAGTGACGGTGGAATTTTAAATCACTTTCCCACTGACTTATTACAAGGACATTGTGAGACTATTATAGGTGTTTATGTGAGTCCGATTCAGAAAATAGAAGCCAAAGATTTGAACTCGATTCGATCCGTAACAACCCGCGCTTTCGATATTTTTTCAGCGAATTCTAACCTGCAGAAATTCAATATTTGCGATTGGATTATTGAACCCAAAGAGCTGAGTGCATATAGTACATTTGAAACCAATAAAACAAAAATGGATGCGATATTCAACATTGGCTATCAAGCTGCTAAGGAGTCGTACGAAAAACAAAATCCTTAAAATATGGAGTGTGCTATTTCATAAAAAAAGAATATGACTATATTTGCACTAAACAACGCAACACAGACATGAAATACAAAAGAATTCTTCTAAAATTAAGCGGCGAAGCTTTAATGGGTGAAAGACAATACGGTATAGATCCTACGAGATTAGCTGAATATGCTGCAGAAATTAAAAAAATTCACGATCAAGGAGTTGAAATTGCCATTGTTATAGGTGGTGGAAACATTTTTAGAGGTGTGGCCGGAGCAAGTAACGGGATGGATCGCGTTCAAGGGGATTATATGGGTATGCTCGCTACTGTAATTAACGGAATGGCGCTACAAGGAGCTCTTGAAGACAAAGGAATGTTGACTCGATTACAAACAGCTTTAAAAATTGAAGCGATTGCCGAGCCTTACATCAAGAGAAGAGCAGTGCGTCACTTAGAGAAAGGTAGAATTGTAATTTTTGGAGCAGGAACAGGAAATCCCTATTTCACAACTGATACCGCAGCTGTACTGCGTGGAGTAGAAATTCATGCTGATGTTATCCTTAAAGGAACTCGTGTTGATGGAGTTTATGACTCAGACCCTGAAAAAAACCCTGAAGCCATAAAATTTGATACTATTTCATTTGAAGATGTCTTGAAAAAAGGATTAAATGTAATGGATACCACAGCTTTTACTTTAAGTCAAGAAAATAAATTACCGATCGTTATTTTTGATATGAATAAAATTGGTAATCTAGAGAAAATTTGTGCTGGAGAAAACATTGGAACAGTAGTAAATATATAATAAACCGGAAACCACTGATTATCTAGCGAAAGAGTGGAAAACGGAATACTAAATTAAAATAAAATGACTGAAGAAATTGAATTTATATTAGATAGCACTAAGGAATCTATGACTGGTTCTATTGCTCACTTAGAAAAAGAATTTTTAAATATTAGAGCAGGAAAAGCGTCACCAGCAATGCTTGGAAGTGTTTTTGTAGATTATTACGGTTCAGCAACACCACTTTCTCAAGTTTCTAAAATTAGTGTTCCTGATGCCCGCACGATTACTTTACAACCTTTTGAAAAAAACATGTTGCAAGTAATTGAAAAAGCAATCATGGTGGCTAACATAGGATTTAACCCTATGAATAATGGTGATGTTATCATTATTAGTGTTCCGTCATTGACAGAAGACCGCAGACGTGAGCTGGCTAAACAAGCCAAAGTGGAGGCAGAAGATGCTAAAATAGGAGTTAGAAATGCGCGTAAAGATGCCAACACTGAAATCAAAAAATTAGAAAAAGAAGGCACCTCAGAAGACATTTGTAAAAGTGCCGAAGAAGAGGTTCAAAACCTTACCAACAGTTTCATCAGAAAAGTAGATGAATTACTTTTGGTGAAAGAAGCAGAGATCATGAAGGTGTAAACTTTTACTAAATCTAAAAATAGAATCCGTTTTGTTAACGCTAACAAAACGGATTTTTTATTATTATTTTTGCCATAACAAAACGCTTTTATTTTCGTTTTTCAAATAAACCTTTTCATGAAGCATATTTGTTTCCTTTTTTTTCTATTCTCGCTTTCGCTTCAAGCGCAATTTCAAGTGAATGGGCTAGTAACAGCTGATTCGACTAGGCAACCTCTAGCGTTTGCATCAGTCGTTGCTGATAATGGTACTAAAACCGTCACTGATGTCGATGGAAAATTTACCTTAAACACCAAAAAAAAGATTAGCTCTTTTACCGTTTCCTATATCGGATTTGTTACATCTATCATTACTATTACTACCAATAAAAGTACCTACTACATTTCCCTTGATGAAAAAAGTGATGATCTTAGAGAAGTTATTATCTCTAATGAAAATCCTGCACTTGCCATTATTAAAAAAACAATCGCAAAAAAAACAACTAATAATCCAGCAACTCGTTTGCAAAGTTTCGATTTTAAGTCTTACACTAAACTAGTAGTTACTGCCAATCCTGAAACTTTTGAAGGCACCATAGATTCTGTTTTCATCAAAAAGAAAGAACGCGAAATTTTCTCTAAAGTAGATTCTACTAATTACAAATTCAAAGAAACCATCCTCAAAAGGCATTTGTTTCAAACAGAAAAAGTATCACAATATCAATTTGATGGCGCCAAATTAAAAGAAACAATATTAGGAACTATAATGGCTGGTTTTAAACAACCAGTGTACGAAATTTTGAGTTTTAATCTACAATCCTTTTCTGTTTACGATAGAAATTATGAATTATTCGAAACGAAATACAAAAGTCCCATCACTGACGACGCTCCTACTGACTACAATTACAAGCTCCTAGACACGGTACCTATAAATGGTCGCGCTGCCTACATGATTTATTTTAAAAACAAAAAGGTTAGTAATGCCGCTGGACTAGAAGGTATCCTTTATATTGATGGAAAAAATTACGCTATTGCAAAAGCGATAATGCGCATAAAAGGGGTTTTAGATATTAGTGGGACACACGATTTTGAATACATTGCCGCTCAAGATCTTTGGTTCCCGAAGCGAAAAACATTCAAAATTGTAAAAGGAAAAAATGATGATGATATCAAAATATTAGGCGGAACAGTTCAGTTTGATGGTGACATGGACAAGGATTTTCAAACGAGAAAAAGACAACCTTCTGATTTTGTTTATTTATTATCTGAATCCAATAACTTTGATGTTACCTATAATTCACCCATTGCACTTAATCGCAAGTTTATTGCTGTAGAACTTAAAAAGGAAGCTATCGACCGACCCGAGAGTTTTTGGGATCAGTATAGAAAAGACAGTATCGATATACGCAATAGCAATACCTATAAAACATTGGACAGTATTGGAGGACAAAAACGTATTGTAAATCGCATTCGTTTGGGTCGAAAAATCATTAATGGTTATCTTCCGGTATCCATTTTTGATATTGATTTACGACATCTATTCACCTACAATAACTATGAAGGTTTTAGATTAGGTTTTGGCGGTGTGACTAACGATCGTTTTTCTAAATATTTTAAAGTCAATGGATATACTGCTTATGGAACGAAAGACGGGAAATTTAAATATAGTTTTGGTGCTGCAGTTAACCTCAACACTGAATCAAATACTTGGTTAAACGTATCTTTTACTGATGATGTTAGAGAAATTGGAACAACACTATTTTCAGTAGATAGTCGACGTTATAAAATTTATGATCCTAGACCTATCAATATCAGTACTTTTTATAATTATCGAACATGGAGAACCTTTCTTGAGACGAAGGTTATTCCTAAAACGGATAGCTTTATCGAGATTGCGCATGCTGAAATCGCCCCTAAATTCAATTATGTGTACAACCTGGACGATAAACTTTATTCAAGATACACCATGACCACCGCAATAATTTCATTGCAATGGAATCCTTTTAGTGATTATATGCAAACACCAACTGGAAGAGTTGAAGTTGAAAAACGATTTCCAAAATTCACCTTGCAGTACACTCAAGCTTTACCTAAAGTATGGGCGAATGATTTTACCTTTAGCAAAATCGACTTCAAAACTGAATATGAAAAAAAATACCTAAATGGCCAAAAAACAAATCTATTATTCCAAGCTGGCTATGCCACAGGTGACATTCCATTAACGCATTTATACAATACTTCGCCTAACAACATCACCAAAGAAACTGTGATGCAAAGAATTACATTTGCCAGTAAAAACAGTTTTGAAACGATGTTTTTTAACGAGTTTTTCTCAAATGAATTTGTTTACTTTCAATTTAAACATGGTTTTAAGAGAGTAACCATCTTCCCTAAAGTTAAGCCTGCCCTTGTGCTAGTTTCTAGAATGGGATGGGGAGATATCCAAAACCAACAGCAACATGTAGGTTTGGATTACAAACGACTAAATAAAGGCTACTTTGAATCCGGAATAGAGCTGAATCAAATTTTCAATGCGTTTGGACTAGTCGCTTTTTATCGATACGGACCGAATCAACTTCCTAAATTTGAGGACAACATTGCCATAAAAATCAGTTTTATTTTGAATTTAGGAATTTAATCAAAATCAAAAAACAAAGCTAATTGCAACTTTACAATTAGCTTTATTTTTAGGATTTCATTATCAAAACAGAGGATAGTTCATCAACCCAAGTGGTATCAGAATCAATACTTACTTTCCAACTTTCTAAACTAATTAATGTTAAATCTTGCTCCTTAAAAAAAGCGTGATCTAGATTACTTTCCGTTACTACCACAATATTATTGGGGAACTTTTGCGTAAGCGTCGCAATCGCACTTTGCATTACAAAATTATTTTTAATGAAGCCGTTGGTGTCTAAAAAACTAATTATTGAATTATTATTAAAAATCATTTTTTGCACATAATCAATCAAAACAACATCCTCCGACTTAATAATTGGGACAAATATGTGGTCTAACTTATCAAAATCATGATCAATTAATATTCCTAAAGGCGTTTTAGTTCTCGTAACAATTTGACGTGTTCTTTCATCAAAAGGAGAATTTTCAAACAATCCTTCTTTTCCTTTAAACTTATCAATTAAACGATCTGGGTTAATTATCCTTGTGGTAAAACCAATTACCTTACCTAATAAACTTCCCTGAAAAATCGATTTCCCAAGACCAACTAGTAACAAATCATAATCTCCATTATTGGCAACATCAGCAATCTCTGCCTCGATATCGTTAGTAACTTTAAATAACGAAAGTAGCTTTATTCCAAGTTGTTCTGATTCATCAAAAATAGGATCAAAACTTTCTTTCTCTATTTCCTCTAAATTAAAAGCATGTAATTCATCACTTTTAGATAAATGCATCGCAGTAATAACGGAATTTGTTGCTTGCTTTTTAGTCAAGCTATTGGCTAAACGCAATAATGACTTTCCTTTTTCATTATTCCCAAAAGAAATTAAAATCCGGAATTTACTCTCGTCTTGAGTATCTATCAGCTCAACCTCTCGCTTATTCTTGAAAATAAAACCAATTAAATTCAAAGCGGGGCCAGTCATAAAAGTAGTTATCAATGCCATAATAACCATCATGGTGAATACTTCGGGAGTTAGCACTTTCAATTCTAGACCGATGTTTAACACAATCAGCTCCATTAGACCACGGGTATTCATCAACGCTCCAATAGTTAAACTATCGTGCCAATTTTGCCCCACAAATCTGGCGGCTAACGCACTACCAACAAATTTACCAATAACAGCCACTGCAATAATTGCTGCAGTCACCTTCCAGAGATAAGGGTCATTGATTAATCCTACTTGAGTATGCAAACCTGTAAAAACAAAAAACAATGGCAACAATAAGATAACAGAAACATCCTCGACTTTTTCTATAAATATCATTCGGAATTTAGCGATATCAGGCATAATTGCACCCATCATAAAACCACCAAATAAAGCATGAATACCAATAATCTCGGTTGCATAAGACGAAATAATAAGGAGTAAGAAGAAAATTGCCATCACAGGTTTTCCTATATTATCTTTCTCACCATACAAATCACCTATACGTTTTAAGAAAGGCTTAACGATAAACAGCATCGCTAACACATACACCAATGCTAATGAAATCACATACAAAGAACCTACAAAGTCACCCGCCTTTACGATGGCAATAACCACCGCAAGTAAACACCATGCCGTAATATCATCGGCTGCAGCACATGTAATAACGATGGCTCCGAGGCGAGTTTTGTGAATACCCCTTTCTTGAACGATACGCGCCAAAACAGGAAAAGCAGTAATACTCATGGCGATTCCCATAAAAAGGCTAAAGGATAAAAACTCGACTCCCGCTGGAGCAAATTGATTGTAAACATAATAAGACAACCCAATTCCCATCGCAAACGGAAAAATGATACTAGCATGACTAATTACAATTGCTTCACTGGCTTTGTTCTTGAGGACTTTTACATCGAGCTCCATTCCTATAACGAACATAAATAAGATCAATCCTATTTGACTTAAAAATTTTAAGTTTCCCAATGACTCTTCTGGAAATAGCGCTGCTGAGAATTCGGGAAAATACATTCCTACAAGGGAAGGTCCTAAAATAATTCCTGCTATAATCTCGCCAATAACTGTAGGTTGCCCTATTTTTTGGAAAAACCAACCAAAAACCCTTGCCGTAAGAATGATCATGACTATTTGTGCCAAAAGAATCGCTAAGGGATCATTAAAGTTGTGTAACATCGAATTGATAAAATCTGTCCAAGAGTCATTACCGCTGGTTGCAGTCACATTTGCTTCTTGTAATTCGAGTAATTTTCCTCGTTTAATTATCCAAAAAATCAATACCGAAAAGAGACCGGTAACTCCGAAATAGAACAAAGTGTTCTTATATTTTTTCAAAACCATATTGCTTCAATAAGTCAATTAAATCAAAAACAAAGATGGTAAATTCTTCAATACAATTTACATGGATAAATCGAACAATTTTAACAAATAAAACGTCCCATAAGAGACCTTGAACTAGCGTTAAATATTCCTAATAAATTACAGCTTTACTTTGGTTTTCACTACATTTGCTGCCATTTTACTATTTCTATGAAAAACAAATTAAAAGTAGGGTTTTGGGAGCTCGTTGCTAGAATCGTACTTAAGAACCGTATATTTATTCTTGGTGCTATTTTACTGATAACTTTATTCCTTAGCACGCAATGGAAAAACATTCGTTTTTCGTTTACTGAAGCTAACTTATTACCTGAGACAAGCAGTATCACGAAAGGCTATAATACTTTTTTGTCAAAATTTGGCGAAGAAGGAAATCTAATCATCGTAGGCGTAAAAGACGATCGTTTTTTTACTCCCAAAACTTTTGCGGCTTGGACGACCTTAATGACCGAATTAAAAGCACAAAAAGAAGTTGATCTCGTCGTTTCTATCAACGATTTAAAAAAATTAGAAAAAAACGAATCTGTACAAAAATTTGAGTTGGTTCCTTTTGTAGATCAAAGCAAAACAAATAACCAAGCCTACCTTAACGAGATTAAGAAAAATTTATTTACTAAAATGCCTTTTTATGAAGGCTTACTTTTCAATAAAAAAGGTTCCATCCGCTCCGCAATCTATCTCGATAAAAAAATAGTGAATACTCCACAGCGAAAGGAGTACATCATGAATCATTTTATCCCAAAAATAGTGGCTTTTGAGAAAAAAACTGGAATCGACCTTAAGGTTTCAGGAATGCCTTATATCAGAACCTTAAACGCAAATAGCATCACCGGAGAAATCAGTCTTTTTATTGGGGCTTCCTTATTGATTACTTCTTTAATCTTCTTTTTCTTTTTTCGCTCTTTTAGAGCCACCCTTATTTCTATATTAATAGTTATTGTTGGGGTCATGTGGACTTTTGGACTTCTAGGGTTATTGCATTTTGAAATAACCGTTCTAACTGCCATTGTTCCTACTTTAGTCATTGTCATAGGAATTCCTAATTGTATTTTCCTTACCAACAAATACCAACAAGAATACAGCGCTCACGGAAATAAAGCTAAGGCACTGCAAAGGGTTATCACCAAGGTAGGAACAGCAACTTTAATGACCAACTTGACTACAGCAGCTGGTTTTGCCACCTTTATTATTACCAGTAGTGATATTTTAAAGGAATTTGGAATCATATCGTCCTTAAGTATCGTTGCGCTTTTCTTTTTATGTTTGATCGTAATTCCTATTTATTACAGTTACCAACCTGTGCCTAAGGCGAAACATCTTGAGCATCTTAACCGTAACTACACTAAAACGTTTATTAAGTGGATTGAAAAAACAGTAAAATACAACCGCCGATATGTTTATGTTGTTGCCATATTTTTATTTTTAGTAAGTACTATTGGTGCTTTTAAAATCAAGACTTCTGGAAATTTAATTGAGGATATGCCTAAGAATACCGGCTTTTACAGAGATATTCTTTTTTTCGAAAATGAATTCAATGGGGTAATGCCACTTGAAATCATGGTAGATACTCAAAGAAAAAAAGGAGTGATGAAATTATCTACTTTACGAAAAATGGATGATTTGCAAAATACAATTGAAGCAATTCCGGAATTATCCAAGCCTATTTCCATCCTGAATATTGTGAAATATTCGAAACAAGCGTATTACAATGGCAATCCAGAATATTATGCGCTTCCCACATCTCAGGAGCAGAGTTTTATCCTTGGCTATGCCAAAAATGCGACTAAGGATAATAAAAACAATATCATGAAAAGCTATGTGGATAGTACGGGTCAAGTAGCGCGCATAACCACTTTCATGAAAGATATTGGAACTGGGAATATGGCCAAAATTGAAAACCGCCTAAGTTCTAAAATAGACTCTATCTTCCCTAAAGATCGCTATAAAGTAGTGTTAACAGGTAAAGCTTTAATTTTTGAAAAAGGGACACAATATTTACTAGACAATTTGGTAAGCTCCTTACTTTTTGCAGTACTGCTAATTTCACTTTTAATGGTTTTTATGTTCCGATCCTTTAAAATGGTGGTCGTTTCGCTTATCCCTAATTTACTACCGCTGATGATAACTGCTGGTTTAATGGGTTATTTTGGCATTCCTTTAAAACCGTCAACAATCTTAGTTTTTAGTATTGCCTTTGGACTTTCTGTAGATGATACCATTCACTTTTTAGCACAATACCGTCAAGAATTAACACGCAATGACTGGAAAATCAAACGATCTGTTTTTGCTACAATAAAAGAATCAGGTATTAGTATGTTCTATACTTCGGTGGTTTTATTTACTGGATTCTCTGTTTTTATGCTTTCTGATTTTGGAGGAACAGTAGCTTTGGGAGGATTAATTGCCATTACCCTTGCCTTTGGAATGTTATCTAATTTAATGTTATTGCCTTGTCTTGTTTTGACTTTAAACAAATCACTTGCGAACAAGCAAGAGTTCAAAGAACCAACTGTTGATATCCTAAATAAGCCCGAAGAATCAAGCGAGCAAACCGAATCAGATAAATAGTAATTTTTTATATCTTCTGAAATAAATCATATCAAATCCCGTCTTTTTAGGCGGGATTTGTGTTAGTAGGATGGCCCTTATTTCGCATTGTGTTTTTATTTTCTTATCTTTGAGAAAATGGCCTGGTTGTCATTATCAAACTAAAAAATATCAGTTTTAATAGGGAATGCAGCAAAGCCAATAACAAGATGGAGTCCAGCCACCATTATAAAAACGGGGCGAAATCGAAAAGCCTAATGAGTAGAAAAAAAAGAAGTATTAAATGGCATTAGACCAACAAGTCACAGTAGTAAACAAGTATTTTGATAAAATTATCGATTTTGGGTTTGAATATGTACCCAAGCTAATAGGAGGACTTATCGTGCTGATTATTGGGTTATGGATAACTAAATTAATCACAAAAGCAGTAGGTAGATCTCTCGTAAAATCAAATATTGACCAATCCCTCGTTCCTTTCTTAAAAAGCCTAACTAATATTATTTTAAAGGCTTTGGTTGCCATAACGGTTATGGGAATGATTGGCATTCAAATGACATCGTTTGTAGCAATCTTAGGAGCTGCAGGACTAGCAGTTGGATTGGCTTTATCAGGTACTTTACAAAATTTTGCAGGAGGCGTTATCATTTTGATAATAAAACCATTTAAAATTGGTGATTTTATTGAAGCACAAGGATATACGGGTACTGTAAAAGAAATTACCATTTTCTCCACCATGTTAAATACAGCGGATAAAAAACTGGTAATTATTCCAAACGGCCCCTTGTCGACTGGTGCTTTGACTAATTTTTCAGCAGAACCTTTACGTCGTGTAGATTGGACTTTTGGTATTGCTTACGGAGATGATGTTGAGGATTTTAAAAGAGCCATGAATGATTTCATAGCTGCTGATGCACGCATACTGAAAGATCCAGCTCCTTTTATTGGATTATCCGAATTAGCAGATAGTTCCGTAAATTTTGCTGTACGTGTATGGGTAGACGGTCCTGACTATTGGAATGTATTTTTCGAAATGAACGAAAAAGTATATACCCAGTTTGCAAATTATAAATTGAATATCCCGTTTCCACAAATGGATATTCATGTCCAAAAAAACAGTTAGAATTATTAAATTTACAGCATAGATTCCAATGGGGCTTTCGTCATACAAGCGAAAGCCCTTTTTGTAAAATCATTACAATGGAGTTAACAGTTTGTCAAAGAATACAACTGTTTTTTAGGAATTTGTGTGCCTAAATTACCTATATCTATAATTAAGCAATAGTAATGCAGGACTTTTTAAGTTCTAAAAATAAAGCTTATTTTTACGCGCGAACTTGGTATGACTAGCGTAGTTCGAAAAACAAATTAGTTCCTATTTTATAGGTAGCTAATCAGAAATACAAATAAAATTACACCTTCATATATGAATCAGAATAGCTCTGAAACAGAAAAATTAGCAGTTGCTGATAATTATAGAAATTGGAAAAAATGGGGGCCTTATTTAGCCGAAAGGCAATGGGGAACTGTTAGAGAAGATTATAGTTCCAACGGAGATGCATGGGGCTACATTAACCACGATAAAGCACGTAGTAATGCCTATCGTTGGGGAGAAGAAGGTATCGGTGGCTTTTGTGATTCAAGAGAAATATTATGCCTTGCTCCTGCTTTTTGGAACGGGAAAGATCCTATTTTAAAAGAACGACTCTTTGGCCTAACCAATAATCAGGGAAACCATGGGGAAGATGTCAAAGAACTGTACTTTCATCAAGTCTCTACTCCAACTCACTCCTACAACAAATACCTGTATAAATATCCGCAAACTGAGTTCCCTTATGCAGAACTAGAATATAAAAACAAACGCAGTCGAGAAGATACCGAATATGAAATATTAGACACCAAAGCGTTTGAGCAAAATGCCTATTTTGATTGTTTCATAGAATATGCAAAAGCAGGTCCTGATGATATTTTAATGAAAGTGACTGTTGTAAATCGTGGTAACAACCCTGCCGAAATCCATATTCTACCGCATCTATGGTTTCGTAATTTTTGGAAACACAATGACAGACATCCTAGACCTACTATGTCGTCTATTGATGATCAGGTCCTATATTCCCAAAGTTCAAGAAACGGAGACTACTACTTATACCATGAAGATGGCCAACAATTATTTTGTGAAAACGAAACAAACAACGAGCGCTTATATCATGTTCCAAACGAAACGGTTTACGTAAAAGACGGAATCAACAATTACATCATTAATAAGCAAGCTACTGTGAATCCAGAGAAATTTGGAACCAAAGCAGCTATTTGGCATCATTTTGAACTGCAACCTGGTCAAGAAAAGAGTGTGAAAATACGCTTGAGCAATGTTAAAATTGAGCTCCCTTGGCACGATTATGACTCGATATTTGATCGATGTAAGCAGGAATGTGAAACTTTTTATGATGGTATTATAAGTAATACAATTCCAAAGGAACACCAAGCAATTGCCAAAAGTGCCTTTTCGGGCTTATTATGGACCAAGCAATTTTATTACTATGACGTTCATAAATGGTTGTTTGGAGGCACAAATGAAACGCCTCCCAATCGATCCGATCGACGTAATTACAGTTGGCAGCATCTTAACAATCGCCACGTAATCTCCATGCCTGATAAATGGGAATACCCATGGTATGCAGCTTGGGACTTGGCTTTTCATATGGCTTCGTTTGTAGAAATTGATCCGTATTTTGCCAAGCAGCAACTACTACTCGTTTTACAAGAGAACTACATGCATCCTAATGGTCAAATCCCTGCTTACGAGTGGAATTTTAATGATGTCAACCCACCGGTACATTCTTGGGCAGTTTGGACCATCTATGAAAAAGATAAAAAACGAACAGGAACAGCCGACACACCCTTTTTAGAAAAAGCATTCCAAAAACTACTAATTAATTTTACTTGGTGGGTCAATCAAAAAGACAAAAGTGGAACTGATTTATTTGAAGGAGGTTTTTTAGGACTTGACAATATTGGCGTTTTCGACAGAAACCATATGCCCAAAGGCATAAAAAAAATGCAACAAGCTGATGCTACCAGTTGGATGGCAATGTTCTCCTTAAATATGTTGCGAATGGCATTAGAATTAGCCAAGACTAATGAAATTTATGAAGACATATCAGTAAAATTCTTTAAGCATTTTATCAATATCGCTTGGGCCATGCACCATATTGGTAAAAAAGATCTTTCGCTTTGGGATGATAAAGACAATTTTTATTACGATGTCGTGGAGATGTCAGACGGAAGTACGGAGCGATTAAAAGTACGTTCCTTAGTTGGCGTAATTCCGATGTTTGCTGTCGAAATCATGAATGTAGAATTATTCCAAGAATTAAAAGAATTTCAAAAACAAACCAACGAAATCATCCGAACGCGTCCTGATCTCGCTTCCTTAATATCCAATATCGAAAAAAGTAATAGTGATGGAAATTTTCTTTTTTCTATAATGCGAGGATTTAGGCTTGAGCATCTTTTGATACGATTATTAGACGAAAATGAATTCCTATCGGATTACGGAATACGTTCCCTTTCTAAATACCATAAAGAACACCCTTACGTATTTGGTACTGAAGGCCATCATCAAATTCAGTATGAGCCGGGCGAAAGTCGCTCTGGCATGTTTGGAGGAAACTCGAACTGGCGTGGTCCAATTTGGATGCCGTTGAACTATATGATTATTCAGTCGCTACGAAAATACTATACTTTTTATGGAGACACCTATCTGTATGAATTCCCAACAGGCTCCGGCAATAAAATGAACTTAAAGCAAATTGCGAATGAGTTAACCAAACGATTAATTGCTCTTTTTGAACCCGACGAAAATGGCAAATATGCCTACCATTCTGAGGATCCAAATGATGTTTTCACAAAAGAGGAGCACTTCAAAAAGCAGCATTTCTTTTATGAATTTTTTGATGGAGATACTGGAAAAGGACTCGGAGCCTCCCATCAAACCGGATGGACAGCACTAATCGCTAACCTGATTCTGGAACTAGAAGAAAACCAATAAAAGTAGCCTTATTGTAAATTAAAGATCCCACTCGTATTGGGATTTTTAATTTATTTTTCAGAACTAACTTGCTGCAAAGCGACCGCTAAATCATGGTAATTGGAAGTAACCTTCTCGATAATTCCTTCCTTGTTCACTATAAAATGAGTTGGAAAACCATTAATTTGAAGCGTTTCATTCATATATAATTTCAAATTAGGCACAACAGAATAGGATAAAGGTCTTTTAGCTAAAAAAGTACGTAGCTGCTCGGGTGTATCTTCTGCCAAACTAATAAAAACGATATCTTTTCTGTTTTTATATTTTGCAGCCATAGCGTTTACTTCCGGAAATTCTTCAATGCACGCAACACAATGAATGAACCAGCACTTAACCACTACTATTTTTCCTTTGAGATTGTCATTACTAATTAAATTACCATCAAGGTCTTTAAAAGAAAAATTAGGAAAAGCTGTTCCTTCTTTTTTATAATTGTGTAGAGTACTAAAAGCCTCTTCCGCGATAGTCGCTTGAATGCTCGTATCTGAACTAGGTTCAATTTTAAAGAGTTGGTAGTGAAAATTTTCTTCATTGCTAGAGTTTAAGCGAATCGGGATAAAACCTCCGTCTCTTAACGCTATCAAGAACTCCTCTTTACTAATTTCTTTTGCATTGGCATCTAAACCAAAAAAATCTCTAGAAAGCATTACGTTATTATAGTGGTAAGTCCACCAATCCATGAAATTCTTCTGAATTTCTAGCGGATTAACTTCTGGTGATCCATAATGCGTAGCATTTGAACAAGAAACAAGCAGTAAAAAAAAAGCAAAACGGTAAAAAATATTTTTCATCATTCTGGTTTAAGGAACTAATGTAACCGATTTAAACCATACAAAACCAATAAATCAAATCTTTTTAGTAGCACAAAGTCTAACCGACCAAAGTAAGAATAATCAAATTACTTTTTTATGACCTCGGTTTGTTTAAACCTCTATCATAGAGAACGATGCTTCCTGCAACAGAAACGTTCAAACTTTTTTCAGATTTGAACTTAACCAAATGATGGCATTTTTCAATGGCTTTCTTGGATAATCCATTATCCTCAGCACCTAAAAGATAAACACAACGTCGTGGATGTTCGAAGGTTTCTAAATCTACCGCTGCATCATCAAGCTCAACACCTACTAGGCGAGCGCCTTTAGGCAGGTTTTTATAGAAATCTTCAAAAGTGTCGTAGTGAAAATACGGAATCGATTTTACGGCATTATGGGTATCACTCGACTGTTTAGCATAGCGGTTCCCAATAGTAAAAATATAGCTAGCTCCTAAATTTTGAGCCGTACGCCATAATACGCCCAAGTTCTCAGGCGTTTTTCCGTTTTGTATGCCTATCCCAAAATACTCGGTTATAAAATTGTCGTTCATGCGGCAAAAGTACAAACTGTTAGGTGGTTTGTCCAAATATAAGCGGTAATTTAAGACCGCCAAGCGTTGCCGAACGTTTGACAAAATACTCCTTTTGAGCTGCCTATTTATAAGTTTGGAATGCTGCCTACTACTTGTTTTCAAAATTTAAGATCACGTACTACTTCAAGAGTTGTAAGAATTTATTTTATTAGATAAAAATTTGTTAAAAAAAACCAAATTAAATACGGTTTTTAAACAGCAATCACACTGTTTTCAAAGCGATGTAAATCAATTACTTAAATTATAAAATCTAAAAAATAAGATTGCATTATCCTCAAAATTTTATACCTATAGTAATAATATGTTTTGTCAAAAACATAAATAGCTATACTATTGCATCTGTTTTCAAAGAAACAATGAATTAAAGTAATATTCAAAACCAAAAACAAACCCGTTATGAAAAAATTAGTATTAGCAGCTAGTGTTGTATTTATTATGTTTTCTTGTCAGAATGACCAAAAAGAATTAGACTCAGTTCAATCTCTTCAATCTAAAGTATCTAAAAGATCTTGCGCCACACAAGACATGTTAGAAGCTCAATTAAAAGCAGACCCGAGTTTAGCTAAAAAATTAGCAGATATGGAAATATCAACTGCAAAAGCTATGGCAACAGGAAAAATCGTAAATGGCGTTTTGGAAATCCCAGTTGTTTTTAATGTATTGTACAGAACTGCTGCTGAAAATGTTTCTCTGAGCCAATTACAATCTCAAATTGACGTATTAAATAAAGATTTCCAAGGTACAAATACAGATTACAATTCAAGCAATCCATACAATAGCGTAAGAGGTGCCTTGAACGTTAGATTTGTACTTGATCAAGTTATTCGTAAGGCAACTACAAGAACAGTTTGGTATTCTGAAGACGAATTTATGAAAGATGCTACAAACGGAATTACGGCTACTTCTCCAACCACAAAATTAAACTATTGGGTAGTTTCTAACTTAAGAAGAAAATCAGATAATGGCCAATTATTAGGGTATGGTAAATTCCCAGGTACAACAAGTGCTTCTTTAGATGGAATTGTATGCGGTAACTACTGTACAGGTACAAACGGTTTAGCTGCAGCTCCTTACAACTTAGGAAGAACAGCAACACACGAAGTAGGTCACTGGATGAACTTACGTCACATTTGGGGTGATGCTAATTGTGGTTCGGATTTAGTAAATGACACACCTTCTCATGATGGACCTAACTATGGTGTTCCAGCTGCAGGTATTCGAAGTTCATGTGCAGGAGCTCCACTTGAAATGTTTATGAATTACATGGATTATACTGATGATAGAGGAATGTACATGTTCTCAAGCGGTCAAGCGAGTAGAATGGCAGCTACTTTTGCTTCAACTGGACCAAGAGCGTCTTTTAGATAATTGATAAGATTTTAATATAATTAAACCCGCTCTTGTAGCGGGTTTTTTATTGAACTAATGTTTGAAAAAGAAAATCAACACCCAATACTACAAGTATAGATCGTTGTTAGTCTCCACTAATTTTATGTGTATCCTGCCGTTTAGTGTATTTTGAACTTGTTGAAAAGAGAAAAAGGATGCTTTGTTATTAAGCAGAACAAGTTAAACGCATAGTACATTTTAAATCACCTCAAATTTGTCATTCTGACGAAGGAAGAATCCAATCAAGTTGCTCAACATATAGTTATGCTTCGTTCCTCAGCAAGACAAAATTAGAGCAGATTGAAAGCTTATACTCAACTTTGTCTTTCTGACCAAGGAAGAATCTCAACAACTTGCTCAACTAACGGAGATGCTTCGTTCCTCAGCAAGACAAAATAAACACGCAGGACAATATAAAAAAACCTCAACTTTGTCATTCTGACCAAGGAAGAATCCAAACTAGTTGCTCAACATATAGAGATGCTTCGTTCCTCAGCAGGACAATGTAAACCTAAAATACAATATAAAACACCTCAACTTTGTCATTCTGACGAAGGAAGAATCTCAACAACTTGCTCAATAAACAGAGATGCTTCGTTCCTCAGCAGGACAAAATAAACGCTTAGTACAATATAAAACCTCAACTTTGTCATTCTGACGAAGGAAGAATCCAAACTAGTTGCTCAACTAACGGAGACGCTTCGTTCCTCAGCAAGATAAAATAAACGCGGACTACAATATAAAACACCCCAAACTTGTCATTCTGACGAAGGAAGAATCCAAACTAGTTGCTTAACTAACAGTGATGCTTCGTTCCTTACCAAGACATAATAAACTCGGACTACAATATAAAACACCCCAACTTGTCATTCTGACGAAGGAAGAATCCAATGACGTTGCTCAATAAACAGTGATGTTTTGCTCCTCAGCAGGGCAAAATTGGAGCAGAGTAAAAGCTTATAAGCACACATTTATCATCCTGACGAAGGAAGAATCCAAACTAGTTGCTCAACATATAGAGATGCTTCGTTCCTCAGCAGGACAAAATAAACGCGGAGTACAATAATAAACGTCTGAACTTTGTCATTCTGACGAAGGAAGAATCTCAACAACTTGCTCAACTAACGGAGATGCTTCGTTCCTCAGCAGGACAAAATAAACGCGGAGTAAATTAATAAACGTCTGAACTTTGTCTTTCTGACGAAGGAAGAATCCACTCAAGTTGCTCAATAAATCGAGATGCTTCGTTCCTCAAACGCTCAAACAAAGAGCAAAACATCCTGCCAACTACTACTCTCTAGCCCCGATAGGAGCGGCATCCTTTTACTTTTTTTCTTTAAAAAAGTAAAAGATAAAGCGGATAGCGGGAAATAGCTCCAAAAAAACAACTTTATAGGACTTGATTGCGTCCTTACTCCTTCGACATTTGAAACAAATGAATTATATTTGCAGTTAGAACTTAAGACAATTATAAAATCAACGATACACATAACATGAGACCTACAACAGTTAAAGACTTACTAAACATGACCAAGCCGCTTCATGAAGTAATTGCAAAAGGATGGGTGAGAACTTTTAGAAACAATCAGTTTATTGCTTT
>NZ_JAQWTM010000352.1 GCF_029242675.1 Flavobacterium sp. | reverse complement strand
AGGATTAGGTCACCTGTGTTTTCGTTGTCACGAAATAACTGACAGTGATACATAATTTTATCAACCAAAGTTGTTTTACCGTGATCGACGTGGGCAATAATTGCAATGTTTCTAATAGCTTCCATCTGTGATTTTTAATGGGTGCAAAGGTACACTTTATTTTCATATAAAAAACGTTTCACAAATACTTTACCTATTATTAACCTTTTAGACATATATTCAAGGCCAAAATAAGTTGAAAACTACCATTTGATATTAACAATATTTAATTATATTTGGGTAATGAAAAACAAAACCACTCCAATTATTTTAATCTACCTTCTAACAGCACTGTTTACAATGTTAGTTTTTCACAAGATTGAAATACAGTATTCATTAACAAAGCACTACCCCGTACTGAACTTTTATAAAGACTTACTTTTTGTTTTATCTTCTGCGCTACTTTTTAAATACATATTTGCGAAAAACAATAGAAGAAACGCCTTGTTTTTTGACAAACTAAACCAAACTAACAAAGAAATTAAGGAATCAAATGATAAATACGATATTGTAGCAAAAGCGACCAGTGACACAATTTGGGATTGGAAAATTCAAGAAGACGAAATGGTCTGGAGCAAAGGAATTAGTGCTGTCTATGGTTATGATAATATACAAATCGGCGCTAGATCAAAGTGGTGGTTTGAAAACATACACCCAGAAGATAGTATAAAGATGTCTGTCAAGCTCTACTCATTTTTAGAGCAAAAAACAGAAAAATGGCAAGACGAGTATCGTTTCAAATGTGCCGATAACACATATAAATACGTCCTAGATAGAGGCTTTTTATTGAAGGATAAAAATGGGACAGCAGTTAGAATGATTGGTGCCATACAAGATATAACCAAACAAAAAGAAGAAGAATTACGTTTAAAGTTACTAGAAACAGTAATAGTTCAAACAAAAGAATCTATAGTAATCACAAAAGCAGTCTCCGAAAATAAAAAGTTTTCTGAAATTGTTTATGTAAATCCAGCATTCACCAGAATGACCGGGTTTATGAATCAAGAAGTTCTAGGTAGAAAACCTAATTTATTTCAAGGTCAATTAGCAAACTTAGCAGCAGCACGTAAAATAATAGAAGCTTTACAAACTAGAACAGAAACACAAATAGAAACATTATCAATTAGAAAAAATGGTGAGCAATTTTGGCTTTATTTTTCTATGATTCCAGTATACAACAATAAAAACGAATTTACACATTGGGTTTCAGTCCAAAAAGATATTACCCAAGAAAAATTGCAACAAAAAGAAAAAGAACAACTAATAAGCGAATTAACTCAAAACAATAAAGATTTAAAACAATTCTCATATGTTACATCACATAATTTAAGAGCTCCAATTTCCAATCTCATTGGACTACTTATGCTTACTGACCACATGAAGATTGAGGATACAGAATTAGAGGAGATTATAGGAGGATTTAAAACCTCAACTAATTTATTAAGCGAAACCATTAATGATTTAACAAAGGTTATGCTAATTAAGGATAACATACCAGTAGCTGAAGAGCTGGTTAACCTAGCCGAGTCATTTGAACATATTTGTAAAGAACTTAGCTTTCAACTTGACAAACATAAACCTACACTTCAAGTTAACTTTGAAAATTGTACAGAAATTATCACAAACAAAACTTATCTAGAAAGTATAATACTGAATCTTTTAACCAATTCAATTAAATACAAAGCTAAAGACAGAGCACTATTAATAAAAATTGAAGCAGTTACAAGAGAAGATGATACAATTATAAAAATAATAGATAATGGAATTGGTATCGATTTAGAGAGAAATAAGGAAAAAATATTTGGACTATACCAACGTTTCCATGACTATCCGGACAGCAAAGGACTTGGGTTATACCTCGTTAAGTCACAAATAGAAGCTATGAAGGGGAGTATAAAAATTGAAAGTGCAGTAAATATAGGTACCACTTTTACATTAATTTTCAAAAAAAAATAAAATGTTAAATCGAATTCTGTGTGTTGATGACGATCCGATCACACTGTTACTTTATTCAAAAGTAATTAATAAAACAAATTTTTCAAAAGAAATCATTACCGCGAAAAATGGAGAAAAAGCTTTACATTATTTTGATAATTTACTGAAACAAGACCAAAGTATTTTAGAATTACCCGAGTTAATTTTTTTAGATCTTAATATGCCCGTTATGAGTGGCTGGGACTTTCTTGATTCTTTTAAAACAGACCAATATAAAAAATTTCACAATATAAAAGTAGTAGTACTTTCTTCAACAATCGATCCCAAGGATATAGAAAAATCACAAACCTACCCTATGGTTTTAGACTTTTTATCGAAACCAATAAGTGTAAGTATGCTTGAATATTTAAGCTCCAAGATACAATAACCGAATATCCTCAAAAAGAGGTATAAAACCAAAAAAACCTCTTATTCCTAAGAGGTTTTTTATTATATGATTCTAAAGAAGTTGACTATAGAGTAGCAACAAATTTAGTTAATTTAGATTTTAGGTTTGAAGCCTTATTATCATGAATGATATTTTTCTTAGCTAGTTTGTCAATCATTGAGATAACATTTGACAATTTTGCAGTAGCATCTACCTTATCAGTAGCTATTCTTAAAGCTTTGATAGCATTACGAGTAGTTTTGTGTTGGTATCTGTTTAATACTCTTCTCTTTTCGTTACTTCTGATTCTCTTTAGAGCTGACTTATGATTTGCCATTTTATTATATTTTTATCTTTTACTAATTTTTAGTAGTCCGTAAGGGAATCGAACCCCTGTTACCAAGACGAAATCTTGGCGTCCTAACCCCTAGACGAACGGACCATTATCCCTCTAGTTATATAATCATTACGATTATTTGTAGCCCGTA
>NZ_JAQWTM010000048.1 GCF_029242675.1 Flavobacterium sp. | reverse complement strand
TGAATAATGTTGGTAATACTCAAGATTCTCAAACTGTATTCGGCACCGATAAATGGGTTGGGCATGTCTATAATTGGACGGGCGGAGTACCTCCAGGCGGTACATCTCCCAATGCTCCATCAAGTACAACTCCTTTTGCGAATGCTGAATACGTAGGATACTATAATATCCCAACTGAAACTATAAATGAAAACTTTGGAGGGAGTAGCAATTGTTTCAATGTTTTAAGTGATGGTGTAAATAGAACTACTATTCATACTGAATTATTTTCAGTAAGATATCGCATGAAATCAACAAGGCCGGCTGGATGCTATTTTTTAAATGTTAGTGGCGATGACGGGGTTAGGGTTTATGTCGATAATGTTTTGGTATTTAATCAATGGAGACAACAGGGAACAACTTATTATTGTAATAACTTAATTTATTTGAACGGTAGTAGTGATATTGTTTTAGACTATTATGAAAATACAGGAGGAAATACAGTAGGTTTTAGTTTAAGTGCATTTGATGGTTCGACAAACACAATATCTAGTTCAGCCGATGTTAAAGTTTGTTCTGGTAGTTCGCCTGGTTTGATTGATGGTTCAAACTTTGGAACTTGCTCTGGAGGCTCAAGTGGTGGTACTAATAGTACCTATCAATGGCAAGTGTCTAATGATAATATAAATTTCACTAATATTTCGGGTGCTACTGGAGAGGATTATACACCTGCACCTGTCACCACTACAACGGCAACAGTTATTAATTATTACAGAAGAGTTTTGAAAGCTTCAGCGACCAATGCAAGTAGTTGTAGTTTTAATTCGAGTTCTGTAAAAGTGACTACAAGTCCTTCAACCAAAACTTTTACTACATCGCCTGCAACTAATTCATGTATAAGTACCGATGTTACTTATACCACACAGTCGGGAATGACAAATTATGTATGGACTATTCCTGGAGTATTAGGTACTGATTATACTATTACTACAGGGAGTACAGATGCAACTAGCAATACTGTAACATTAAAATGGTTAACATCAGGTAGTAAAACGGTAACAGTAAACTATACATCAACTTGCTCAGGAGCCACTGCTGCGTCAAATACTACTACATTTGGTTTACTACCAAATAATGTTAGTAGTGGTTTTTCGGCTCCTACGATTTGTGTTGGAGATACACCTAAAATAATCTTTGACGCAGATGATACGGGGTTTGTAGGCCCTTACACTATTACTTATAAAAATAATGCTTCTGCCACGATTTATACTGAAACAATTAATTCTGCAGCTCCAACAAGTTTTACTCCCGGAGATAATCCAACATCAAACCAAACTTATACTTTACTAAGTATTGCAAATGCAAGTTGTACAAGGACTAGTGGTTTTGGTAGTGCTGGAGCAAATTTAATTGTTCGTGTCTTACCAACTGCAACTATTAGTGGTACAACGACCGTTTGTCAAGGGTCTACTTCGCCTAATGTAACATTTGCGAATCCTCAAACTGCAGCGATTACCGTTACCTATAATATAAATGGGGGCTCTAGCGCTACATTGGACGTTGCAGCTAGTGGTTCCAGTACTGTTGCTGTGTCAACCACTGTGACAGGTACATTTACCTATAACCTAACAAAAGTAGAGTATAAGGCGTTATCAACTTGTTCTAGTATCATTACAGGAGGAAATGTTGTTGTTACGGTCAATAGTAATACGGTTTCGGTAGCATCTTCTAGTCCTAATGTATGCAAAGGGAGTTCAATTATTGCAGTTACTCATGCTACTACTGGAGCGACTGGGATAGGAACACCAGTCAACCTACCACCTGGATTAGTCGCTAATTGGTCAGCAAATAAAGTAACAATAAGTGGTACAGCTACTACTGCAGGAACGTTCAATTATAGTATTCCTTTAAGTGGAGGTTGTGGAAGTATCAGTGCAGTTGGTACTATAATTGTCAATAATACGGCAGTAGTTACGTTGGTGAAAACGGATCAATCTTGTTCTGGCTTGAATAATGGTAGTATCAGTACATCATTATCAAGTGGTTTGTCTTCAATTCGATATATTAAGTTGACGCAAAAGTATAATAGTTGGCAGCAAGTGGCAGAAATTCAGGCATTTGAAATATTCAGTGGTGCGAACGTTGCATTGGCTACTGCTGGAGCTATTGCTACTTCGAGTAGTAATTACGTAAACAATGCTGCCACATACGGCCCTCAAAAAGCAATAGACGGGATTACCGCAGGAAATACTTTTTGGCACAGTGGAACTTCAAATATTAACGAGTTTATTACTGTTGATTTAAGTAGTGGTAAAAATCTTGATTACATTAGAATATACAATCGTTCCGATTGCTGTCAAGATAGAGGGCAAAATATGTTACTTGAGCTTATTGACGGTTCAAACACCGTTGTTTATTCAAAAACTGTGAATTTATGGGGTGGAATAAATGGGGCTAATTTTATTGATGTAAATGTCTTAGATGTTGCATGGACTGATGGCGCCACAACTTTAAATAGATCTGGTTTAGGTTTAGGAAATTATGTTTTAAATAGTAGTGATGCTAATGGTTGTAGTGCGTCAACTTCTACAACTATTGGAACAACTCCAATAGCCACAACATATGATGGATTAACCTCAACTTGGAGTCCTTTCCTTCCAGGGGCAGGTATTACAGGAACAATAACATCTTCTGGTTCAATTAGTTACGATGTTGATTTATGCTCTTGTACTGTTAACGCTGGAGTTACAGCAACTGTTGCTAGTGGAGTAATGTTGCGATTGCAAAATGAGTTGTCTGTAATTGGGTCGGGTAGTATTTTATTTTTAAATAACTCAAGTCTTGTTCAAATTAACGACAATGCAGTAAATAGTGGTTCTATAAAATATGATAGATTAACTACACCTATTAGTAATTTTGATTATACCTATTGGTCATCACCTGTTACGGGTCAAAAGTTAATTGATTTTTCTCCCGGGACTCTAGGAGATAAATTTCTATCTTATGATTCTTTAGGAAATAATTGGGTTTACGAGAACGCTTACTCTAATTTTATGTTGCCGGGTGTTGGTTATATTATTAGAGGTCCACAAAGTCAAATGGCTCCTACTCCTCCCGGGCCTGTACAATATCAATTTTCAGGAAAACCAAATAACGGACAAGTTTCTGTTGCAGTAGGGTCAGCAGGTAATTCTACATTGCTTGGAAATCCTTATCCATCAGCCTTGGATGCAGATGAATTCATAAAGGCTAACGCAGGAGTTATCGATGGCACTTTATACTTTTGGACACACAACACATCTATTCGCTTAGCAAGTACGCTTGGGGGTACTGCGGGTTCAGGGTCATACGCCTATACATCGGATGATTATGCCTCGTATAATTTAACAGGAGGTGTCGCTACAGCTTCCAAAAGTGTTTCAAGCGGTTTTAATGACTATATCCCTTCTGGAAAAATCGCTGCGGGCCAATCTTTTTTTACCAGTAGTGCATTAGCTGGTAATGTTGTGTTTAATAACAGCATGAGAGTGGGAGTAGGTTCAAATGTGGGGAATAATTCACAGTTTTTTAAGACGGCTTCTTCAGGAAAATCTAAAGCTGTAAATGAAAAAAGTAGAGTTTGGCTTGATTTATATAATGACGATGGTGCTTACAAACAAACGTTAGTAGGTTACGTATCTGGTGCTACTAATGATTATGATAACTCTTTTGATGGTGAAACATATGATTCAAATGTCTTTTTAGACTTTTATAGCATTAACAAGGATAAAAACTTCGCTATTCAGGGACGTGCCTTACCTTTCGATGTAGGCGATCAGGTTCCTATTGGATTTAGAACTAAAATTGCAAGTAACTACAAGATTTCAATTGGTCAAATTGATGGTTTACTATTAGAAAAAGATATTTTGTTGAAAGATAACTTATTAAATATAGTTCATGATTTGAATACAGGTCCCTATTCGTTTACAACCAACATAGGTGTTTTTGATGAACGATTTGTTCTATTGTATTCAAACAAAACACTAGGGGTTGATGATGTTGATCCAATCACAAAAGGAGTGTTTATCTCGACAAAAGATAAAGTTATCACTATTGCAACCGGAGAAGAAACAATAGCTGCAGCTTATGTGTACGATCTTGCTGGTAAACAATTGTTCGCTAAAAAAGCAATTGATACTAACCAAATGACGATTGCTAATCTTCCTGCTACAAATGTGGTTTTGGTTGTAAAAGTAGTATTAACGAATGGATCAGTATTGACTCAAAAAATAGTGTACTAAATAGCAGAATCTTCTTTTGATTTTCGTTCCATAAAAAAATGCCCCAAATAGTTTTTAACTTTTTGGGGCATTTTCAATAAAGACGGGCATTTTTTATTTTCTTTTAGCAGATGCCTCTAAATTTCTTTCTATTTTATGTTCTGGTCGGGACCATTTTGGTTTTTCACCTAAAGGCGAGAACTGAGAGTCTGCTGCCTCCACTGTTGATGGCTGAGACACTTTAGTAAAAGGCTTTTGAGGGTTTAAGCCTAGCATTTCAAACATTTTCATGTCTTCATTCACGTCTGGGTTTGGAGTAGTCAATAGTTTATCTCCTGCGAAGATTGAATTTGCTCCCGCAAAAAAGCACATAGCTTGACCTTCTCTACTCATGTTCATTCTACCTGCTGACAAACGCACTTGTGTTTCAGGCATAATGATACGTGTAGTGGCTACCATACGAATCATTTCCCAAATTTCAACTGGTTTCTCCTCTTCCATTGGTGTTCCTTCAACAGCTACCAAGGCATTAATTGGCACTGACTCCGGCTGTGGGTTTAAAGTTGAAAGCGCAACAAGCATTCCTGCTCTGTCTTCAATGCTTTCGCCCATTCCTATAATTCCACCACTACAAACAGTTACGTTTGTTTTACGAACATTTTCAATAGTTTGTAAACGGTCTTCAAAACCACGAGTAGAAATCACCTCTTTATAATATTCTTCAGAAGTATCTAAGTTGTGGT
>NZ_JAQWTM010000043.1 GCF_029242675.1 Flavobacterium sp. | reverse complement strand
CACTTGCCCAAATAAATTGAACCCATAATTCTTTTGCTGGAACCTGATTTTTATTCAACTCCGTAGCTTGTTTAAAAAACAATCCGTCTTTTGCCATAGCGTAAAACAATCTACCTCCGGACAATATCAATCCGCTATTAGCGCCAAAAGTAGACACCATGATCAAGGCTGCCATTACAAAAACACTTACATTACCTAGAATCATCCCTGCTGCAGCAGCACCTACTCTATCGTTGCTGGCAAACATGATTCCGTTTTCAAAAGCGGTCTCAGCTCCTGGAGTTCCTTGCATCGGTAGCAAGGCAAGATAAGCTACATTTGCTAAAATATAGATGATTGTTACTATAAGCGTTCCAAGAAACAAACTACGCGGAATATTCTTTTTTGGTTCCTTAATTTCTCCAGCGATAAAGGTCACATTGTTCCATGCATCACTTGAAAACAAAGAGTTGATCATTGTTGCTCCAGCGGCTCCTAAAATTGCCATGCCTGTTAGTTTCGTAACTGTAACTGTGCCGTTTGTATTAACAACGGTCTTACTCGCTTCCCACATGGTAGCAAAATTGTTTGAGAGAATATCGGTTTGCAAACCAACATACAACCCCAGTACAATCAATGCAAAAAGCGCAATCAACTTAGCTGAGGTAAAGATTAGTTGGACTGTTTTTCCGCTTTGAACACCTTTAGTATTAATAAATGTTAAGAGAATGATACTCAAAACAGCTAGTGCTTTGCTATTGGTAAACGCTAAATTATCACCCATCATAAAAATAACATCATCCAATCTTGGAAAAAATATAGCCGAATAGTTGGCAAAAGTAACCGCTATAGCTGCTATTACTCCTGTTTGAATGACTGTAAAAACGGTCCAGCCATATAAAAAAGAAACGAGCCTACCATAAGCACGCTGTATGTATACGAACTGTCCTCCCGCTTTAGGCATCATTCCTGCAAGTTCGCCATAGCTAAGCGCTGCAGCCACCGTAATTAATCCTGTTACCAACCAAATGACCAACAACCAAGCTGCCGATCCAATATCTCTGGCCATGGCCGAGGTAACAATAAAAATCCCGGAACCTATCATGGAACCCGCAACTAAGCTCGTGGCATCAATTAATCCTAATGAGCGTTTTAACTCGGTTTTGTTTTCTGACATTTTATATTTTAATCTAATTTTAAAAAATAACTACTTATAGTTTTTTAGCTTCTTCCCAATTTAGAGCATATGAAAATCATAGATTTTCTGATTCCTACTTTTTAGGAAGCCGCTTCGCTTCTTCCCAAAAAACATCCATCTCTTCTAAAGTCATGTCCATTAATGGTTTTCCTAATTCTCCAGCTTTACTTTCTAAATACTGAAAACGCTTGATGAATTTTTTATTGGTACGTTCTAAAGCGTCTTCGGGATTAATTTTTAGGAAACGAGCGTAGTTTATCATCGAAAATAAAACATCGCCAAATTCTGCTTCCATTTTATCTTGATCGCCCGCTCTGACTTCCACTTGCAATTCGTCTAATTCCTCCTGCACTTTCTCCCACACTTGCTCAGGTTGCTCCCAGTCGAATCCTACCGCTCGTACCTTCTCTTGTATGCGACTGGCCTTTACTACCGCTGGTAAACTTTTAGGTACTCCTTCCAAAACAGAAGATCTGCCTTCTTTCAATTTTAGCTTTTCCCAATTTTGCTTTACTTCTTCCTCGTCAGCTACTACAGTATCGCTGTAAATATGAGGATGGCGGTGTATTAGTTTTTCGCAGATTTCATTGCAAACATCTGCGATATCAAAATCATTCGTTTCGCTTCCTATCTTCGCATAAAACACAAGGTGCAACATTAAGTCACCTAGCTCTTTCTTTACCTCGACTAAATCATTATCTAAAATAGCGTCCCCAAGTTCATAGGTTTCTTCGATGGTTAAATGACGTAAACTTTGCATGGTTTGCTTTTTGTCCCAAGGACATTTTTCACGCAAATCGTCCATGATATCTAGTAATCTGCCAAAGGCTTCCAATTGCTTTTGTCTTGTGCTCATTTCGTCTTATTTAAATATTTAGGAGTTTCGCTATTGGGTAAAAATAAGAAATCCCACTTTCTAAAGCGTAT
>NZ_JAQWTM010000042.1 GCF_029242675.1 Flavobacterium sp. | reverse complement strand
TTGTCGAGAACAAATTATATTGTAACGATCAATGCTAAAAACACGGAAGCTAAATTTGTAAACTACAATGTAGCTAATCAAGTGGGTACAGCTGTTATTGACGAAGCACAGCGCACTGTTAAAGTACAAGTTAACAACAATGCTAACTTAAATGCATTAGTTCCTGCTTTTCAAGTTTCTGAAAATGCAATTGCCCGTATTGGAACCTACTTGCAAAATAGTGGAGTTACAACCTTGCGTTACACTGCACCAGTAGACTATAACTTGATGTCTCAAAGTGGTTTGTTTAAAAACTACACCGTAACAATAGAAAGAGCGAAACCAACTATCACCTTAACAGGTAATGCAATTGTTTCAGTACCTCAAGGTTGTACCTATACTGAGCCAGGATTCACAGCGACGGATAATTTAAATAAAAATATCACTACCGCTGTTGTTATTTCAGGTACATTAAACACAACTACAATTGGTCAATACACTCGTACGTATACAGTTAAAGACGAATTGAATAATGAGTCTTTTGTTACTAGAACTATCAATGTAGTTGCTAATCAAAAACCAGTAATTACAGCAGCAGCTAACATTAAAGTTAATAGTAGCGCAACGTCATGCGGAGCTGCTGTAACGATAGTTGGAGCAACTGCAACCGACGATTGTTCAGTAGGAGCACCTACTGGAGTAAGATCAGATGGTTTAGCATTAACTGCAGTTTACCCAGTTGGAGTTACGACCATTAAATGGAATGTAATGGACAATACAGGAAATGCTGCAGTTGAAGTACTGCAAACCGTTACTGTTGAGGACAAAACATTGCCAATAGTTTTAACTAAAAATATCACTGTTCAACTGGATGCATCGGCTAATATAACGATAACTCCTACTAGTGTAAACAACGGATCAACTGACAATTGCGGAATCGCATTGTTAGAATTGGATAAAGTAACGTTCAATTGTTCTAATGTTGGAGTGAATACAGTTACTTTAAAAGTTACGGATAGAAACGGAAATGTTGCTACAGGAACTGCAATTGTAACAGTTGAAAATAGCCGACCAAATTTAATAAGAAAGCATTTTGATAATGTGATTTTCTTTGACAATAGTTCGAACAGTTTCAAAGCGTATAGCTGGTATAAAAATGGTGTATTAGTTGCTGGACAAAACAGTCAGTACTTTAAAGATACTGCTGCATTAAACGGAACTTACTATGCTGTAGGTACACGATTAGATGGATCATTAGTGACTTCTTGTCCTTTGATTTTTTCATCTTCAATTGTACAAGATGTTATCAATATTGCTCCTAATCCAGTTAAAGCAAATGCAACGTACCAATTAACAACAAATGTTGCTACCGGGAATCTTGCAAATGCACGAGTAACGGTAATAAGTATCCTTGGAACAGTATTAACTGACAAGGTTATGGACAAGAGTTCAATTGATCTAATTGCACCAAGCGTTGAAGGAATTTATATTGTGAAATTAACTTTGACAAACGGTAAGTACTTTACTAAAAACCTATTGGTTAAAAATTAATAAAATGATTTAGAGTATGAAGTCCTCATTCAAAAAGAATGAGGATGGATTATTCTGATAGTAAAACAAAACATATATGAAATTTGATGTTAAATATATCCTTGGATTGGCAGTATTATTACTGTCTACAGGAATGAATGCCCAGTTTTATGTTGGTGTACAGTCAGGTATTGCAAATTTACAATCGGATGTAAAAGGTACAGTAGCAGGAAATAGATTAGGTGGTGCCTTGAAAGTTGGCTATATCTATGGTTTAACCAATCATATTGGAATTGGTGCTGGAGCTGAAATCGCGCAGTACCGACAAGAAGTTTCTTTTGGTAGAGCAAATGCTATCTTAACTAATTTTGAGGTGGATCAAACGGGCTCGGCTTTTGGATACAATGTTAGCTCTGCAAATTATAATGAAAAGCAAACGCTAACTGCAGTGCAAATACCACTTTTTTTACAATACAAAACCACTATTAATACAGGAGTTGATTTCAATTTTAGAGCGGGTGTAAAATATTTTCTACCACTAAGCTATAAAATTGAAGCTTCGGCTGCCTCTGTTACCGGAACAGGATATTATCCTGATGTGAACTTAACTATTGATAATTTACCAGAATTTGGTTTTGGAACTCAACTTAATTATGCTGCTTCTGGTGAATATAAAACTAAAGGTGTTTTGATGAGTACTTTTGAACTTGGATTTACTTTTAAGTTATCTGAAAAGAAGGCATTGTATACCGCCATGTTTTTAGATAGTAGTTACGGTTCAATCCTTGACCAAAAACAAAATGAATCTTACATAGGTTACAATCCTTCTTCTGTTTCAGGCAGAAAAGCAAACGGATTGTATAGTACGGATAAAAATGCTACTGTGAAACCAGTTGCATTCGGTCTTACGGTTGGATTGAATTTTCAATAAAACTCATTCAAAGTCGCTTTGAGTAGAGCGATTAAAGAAAGTTTGAAAACACTATTAATTAGAGACTACCTATTTCAGGTAGTCTCTTTTTTTTATCTAATAGAAAGAAGACATTTTTTAAGCTACTAATTAATGATGGCTACTGCAGTAGCACTATATTTTACTAACTTTAGCAGTTGTATTTCTTTATTTATTCCGAAATTGCAACAATAACCAAAATCAAACCTGTAAGGACATGAAAAAAACAGTATTACTAGCTATACTATTAAACGGTTGTTCCCTTTTTGCACAAGTGAGCGAAGAACAAACAATCAAAGGAATTTACAAATCAGCCTTGACAAATGGAAAATGTTATACTTGGCTAGACCATTTATCTAATCAAATAGGATCTCGTTTGTCAGGATCTACAAATGCAGATAAGGCAGTTGTTTATACAAAAGCACAATTGGAGTCCCTCGGTTTCGACAAAGTATATTTGCAAGAAGTTATGGTACCTAAATGGGTTAGAGGCGAAAAAGAAACAGCCTATATCATCAACAATAAAACCAAAATTAATGTACCAATATGTGCCTTAGGAGGATCGATTGCTACTGCTAAAAACGGACTAACGGCTGAGGTGATCGAAGTACAAGGAATCGAAGAATTAGCACGCTTTGGCAGTCAATTAAAAGGTAAAATTGTTTTTTATAACAGACCCATGAACCCTGAAAATATAGCCACATTTACTTCGTATAGTGGTTGCGTAGATCA
>NZ_JAQWTM010000023.1 GCF_029242675.1 Flavobacterium sp. | reverse complement strand
TGAGTCAACTTTGTGGCTCTTTGCGTAAGGAAAAACTACACAGAGATGCGCAGAGATTGCACAGAGAATCGCGAAATTCTTTTTTACCATTAAGAAATTAAGGAAAATTAAGAATACTAAAACAACACTTAATGAATCTTAATGCCTTAATGGTTAAAAATTAAACTAACGCAACACGTAAATGGTTAAAAATTTAGCGAACCTCTGAGTCAACTTTGTGGCTCTTTGCGTAAGGAAAAACTACACAGAGATGAGCAGAGATTGTACAGAGAACCGCAAAATTCTTTTTTACCATTAAGAAATAAAGGACAATTAAGAATACTAATACAACACTTAATGAAGCTAAATGCCTTAATGGTTAAAAAATTAAACTAACGCAACACGTAAGTCCTTTAAAACTTAGCGAACCTCTGAGTCAACTTTGTAGCTCTTTGCGAAAAAAAAATCACATTAAAACGGTTCTTAAATTTAGAAGTTTCAAAAGTCACATTCAAATTTTAGATCATGCTGCTATTTCAACCATAAATCTCTAAAAACGCTATCCTTGTCATAATCCTTTGCTTGCTTCTCGATATTGAAATAACGGTGTTTTCGAGGGTCATTACCCACTCCTGCAAGGTAGGCCCAATTGCCCCAATTGCTGCACACATCATAATCGATCAATTGCGATTCGAAGTAAGCGGCACCCAATCGCCAGTCCATATTGAGTTCGTTACAAAAATAACTCGCCACGTTTTGACGTCCACGATTACTCATAAATCCCGTTTCCTTCAACTCGATCATGTTGGCGTTAATAAAATGTGAATCTGTGGCGCCATTAATCCATTGCGAAAGTAATTTCTCGTTTAAGGATTTCGAATTAGGCTTATCAGTCTTTATACCCGCGTATAAGAAAAACTTTGTCTGGTATTTTTTGAACATGAATCGGAAAAAATCACGCCATAACAACTCAAAAACCAACCAATAGGTCGATTCATTGGCTTCGTGCATTTCCTCATACTTTTTTACTTGGTCGTAAATCGTCCTGGGAGAAATACATCCTAGAGCCAACCAAGCTGAGAATTTAGAAGAGTAGTCTTCTCCCACCATTCCGTTTCGTGTTTCTTTGTAAACTGAGAGGTTTTTAGTTTCATAAAAATAATGGTTCAATCTCGCTAGCGCTTCGGTTTCTCCTCCTTTGAATTGAATAGCTGCACGAGAATCGATAGGCGTATATTCTAAACCTAACTCTTTTAATGTCGGCAAAACTAATTCAGGTATTTCAGGAGAAGCAATGCTATCCGGTTTTTGAAAAACCGCTCTAACGGTCGCGTCTAATTCGGTTTTACGACGGAATTGCGTAAACACATCAGGAATGTTTTTTATCGCAAAAGGCAAATCTTCGGCATGATACATGGTGCTCGTGCTCAAGGTCTCTAACTCGCAGCGTATTTTAAACAGCGCTTCTTGCACTTTGGCTTCCATTTTCTTTTCTTCGTAGGCGACTTCTCTTTTTGCAAAAACCTTTTGGGCTTTGTATTGGGCTGCAACTTTAGGGATTTCAACTTCGGGATTTCCTTTCAAAATCAATAAGCCTGAACCTATTTTACGCAAATTAGCATCTAAATCAATCAAAGATTCCAATATAAACTGCGCTCGGAAACTACCCGTTTTAGGATAGCCGTATTTTGTAATTCTGAACTCGGCATCGTCAAAGCAATAAACTGGCAATACGGAATCTCCATGCGCAATTGCTTTTAATAACGCTTCATTATCTTCTAATCGTAAATCGGTTTTAAACCAAACTATAGCTGTTTTCATAGTAATATAATTTTGCTGAATAAAAATTGGTAGCTAACTACTCTTTTATAATTCATTAATATTTTTCAAATAATAATCGGCTTGTTCTAGCAATGCCGTTTGTGCTTCGGGCTTCATTTTTCGCCATACATTGTACATCATTCCAATTCGGGGATTCTTACCTAGTTTATCTTCATTTTTATCATAAAAATTCCAATACAAACTATTAAACGGACACGCCTTATCGCCCGTTTTAACCTCTTTTTTGTAGAAGCAACTGCCGCAATAATGACTCATTTTGTCAATGTAGGAAGCGGAACTTACGTACGGTTTAGTTCCTACAATACCACCATCGGCAAACTGACTCATACCGCGTGTATTGGTGATTTCGACCCATTCAATAGCATCAATATAGATACCCAAGTACCATGCATCGATTTCATCCGGATGTACTCCAGCCAAAAGCGCAAAGTTCCCCGTGATCATCAGTCGTTGAATATGATGTGCATAGGCGAAGTTTAGCGATTGATTAATGGCGTCTTTCAAACAATTCATTTTAGTTTTCCCCGTCCAAAACCAATCGGGTAATTTTTCTTGGTTGTTAAAAAAGTTCATACTGGCATATTCCGGCATTTGTAACCAATAAATACCTCGCATGTATTCTCTCCAACCTATAATTTGCCTAACAAAACCTTCCAGTTGATTGTACTCGATTTTATCTGGATTTGCCTGCCAAGCTTCAACTGCTTTATCGATCACTTCTTGTGGTGAAATCATTTTGATATTCATCGAAAAAGACAATCTAGAGTGATACAACGACCACTCATTTGGTGTCATCGCATCTTGATAACTACCAAATAAATGCAGACACTGCTCGATAAAAAAGTCTAATAATTCAAGCGACTGCTCTCTGTTCACTGGCCAAACAAAATTAGTAGCATCTATGGTCCCGATGGTTTGAATATCGGTTTTATTAACTTCTTCAAGAATTTCAGTGACGTTGTTAGTAAAAACTAAAGGTGCCGTAGGTTTATGATTTTTGGGTAATTTTTTTCTGTTTTCGCTATCGTAATTCCACTTCCCGGTCAGCGGCTGCCCTCCTTCCATGAGTACATCATGCTTTTTGCGAAGCATGCGATAAAAATTCTCTAAAATAAACGTCTTTTTACCTTCAAAAAAATCAGCCAATTCCGTTCGCGTCGTATAAAAATGCTCCGAATCTACCACTGAAGTACCTATAGAAAGGGTTTTACACAACTCCTTCAATAATTCATCCAATCGAAACTCATCGGGTTGCTGGTACTCAAAATGTGTGAATTGATGCTTTTCGAAAAGACTTTTAATGTTTTTATCGAAAGATTGCAAATTATCCTCGTCGTTCAAATAGATATATATTACTTGATGCTTTTTGGCTTTTAAGTCTGCATAAAAGGCTTGCATCGCAGCAAAAAAACCAACTACTTTTTGAATGTGGTGCTTGGCATAATCGGTTTCTGATCGCACTTCCATCATCACATACACTACCGACTCATCCACGGTTGTAAACCAAGAATGATTGGAATTAAGTTGATCGCCAAGAATTAATCGTACTGTTTTACTCATTGTATTATTTATTGCTTCTGCATTTATCGCTGCAGTATTTTACCTCGTCCCACACTTTTTCCCACTTCTTTCGCCATCCAAAAGGGCGGTTGCAAACGATACACATTTTTGAGGGTAGGTTTTGTTTTTTAACTCCTTTCATGGTCAAAATTTAATCGGTTTCGCTTCCATTCTATTCCTACGGATGATCCTTCGGCGATGAAAACAGCAGCAGGCTCCGTGTTATTCAAAACAGAAAAAGCTTCACCGTACATCGCTTTGAAATCACAATTTATCGTATACTTTTCTACTTTATTTACAAGCCAGCTCGGATGTTGCAATTTGTATTCTTCGCTAGTATTTTCGTCAATTTTCGTATAACCGTAATAATGCTCGTAGATGAACTTTTCTAGACTATCAGACTGCATTGGCTTTGAAACTGTTGTCGCTTCCACGTAAATGTTATTCCATTTTTTATTGAGTAGCCATTCAAAATTTACTTTTTTAGTTGCTCCGTCCCCATTAATTTGATGCTTCGTAGGAACTACAGTATATTTCTCATTGTATAGTTTATTAGCCATCCAAGCCACGATGGGATAGGGAATCGTCTCGTTGATAAATACTACGCCTCTTTTGATTGAATTGCCCTCTTTCCGAACTACATAAAAGCGTAAATTGATTTCCTCAAACGTCCCGAAATAGGGAATTTTAATATTGAACAGTTTGGTATCCTTAAACATAAAACCAACCAAACTGATGTAAGCCTTACCATCGAACAAATCGAGTTCGACTCCTTTTGGTAAAAACGGAATTAATATAGCAGGATCGATTTCATAATTAGCCATTATTATGTTTTCCCAGTTCGCTTTTAAAAATAGTGTCATTATGATTTTGTCTTTTTAGTTCTTGGGCTTAGATCAGATTCCGAATCTAGTTCGGAATGAGTGATTCGCACATTCTTGCTTTGCAAATTTGGCTTTCTACTCACATGTTTTTTCAAAATTCGTTTTCCCTCCTCTTTCACTTCGTCTTTTTTGCGGAAGCTCCACACAATATCACTGGCAAATTTTCTGGTTTCATCAATGTTTACAATCGGCTCAGGATAATCTTTTCCTATTTCGCATTTATAAAATTGCTGTTCGATGGGATTTAACTTCCAAGGTTCATGAATTAAATTCACTGGAATCTCAGCCAACTCCGGTACCCATTGTTTGATAAAAACACCTTCGGTATCGTGATCTTCCGAGTTTTTTATGGGACTATAAATTCGTATAGTGTTGATTCCCGTTGTCCCCGATTGCATTTGGATTTGCGGATAATGAATACCTGGTTCATAGTCTAAAAATTGCCTTGCTAAAAAATGCAATTCGCGCCAATCCTGCCATAAATTAAAAGTAAAGAAAGAAACTACCATGGCGCGCATTCTAAAATTAATATAACCGGTAGCCACCAAACAGCGCATGCAAGCATCAACAATTGGCACACCTGTTTTTCCTTCTTGCCACGCTTTTATATAGGTTTCGTTCTTTGGTTTAACCAAAGTATCATAGGCTCTATTGACATTTTCGAACTCCATGCGGCATTCGTCTTCGAACTTTTGAATAAAATGACAATGCCAATGCAGTCGCGAAACAAAATTGAGAATTGCTCTTTTATTTTTTGAATTCTCGTAATGCTGATTGGTGTATTGGTAAATCATTCGCATACTAATATTACCGTAGGTCAAATAAGGCGATAAGCGGCTGCAGCCTTTACGACTCAATGCGGGTTTAGAAATATGCTTGCTGTAATTAACGTAACGCTCCTTTACAAAACTATCTAGATAACGCCAAGCCCAATATTCTCCACCTTGCTGAAAATTGGTGTTACGGTTTGTGATGTAATGGGAAAGCGGTTCGCCTTTTAGTCTGTCGTAAAAATGAGCATCGAGAGCAACTAGGTTCAGTTGTTTTTCATCGAGCATTTTGGGTTCGGCACGCATGACCTCTTCCCATCGCTTATCCCAATGCTGTCTTGATTTTAATCTCCTAATAACGCCGTGCATTTGCGACTCTTTCCAGTTAATATTATGTTGCTGAAAAAAAGATTGCATCGCAATATCTCGGTCATAGGTAACTTTATTTCCTATTTCTTGGTGTGAAAACACCGTCTTTATATCGTACTTTTTTACTAATTCAGTAAATACGTTGCTTACTTCATTATAAAAAAAATGCAGCGTAGCATTTATTGGAGCGAGTTTTTTTTGCAAATCTTGAATGGATTCATACACAAACCGCCAATGACGCACATCAGAATCGTCATAACTCATAACTGAAGGTTCAAAAAAATAGACCAGCAATAATGGCAAACCCGAATGGTGTGCAGCATACAAGGCTTCGTTATCTACGAAACGTAAATCTCTTTTGAACCAAACGATATTTATGGGGGTTTTATTCACTGCTACTGCCTACTAGTTTTATTTTGTTTAAACATTATTTACAAATGTTAAACAAATATACAAAACTTAGTTTTAAGTTGTATTAAAATATGCTTATATAAACGAATAAGGCGCAAAATCAATTGTGAAATTGACCTTGCGCCTTGGGTTCTAATTAAATCTAAGCGACTTCCCGCTGTTGACTTTTTAAAGTGTAAAATTCACACCTAAAACAACGTTTCTTCGTATATTAGGAATACCATCATTTTTTAATCGGGAAAGATGCGCGATGTATCTTTTATCAAATAGATTATTTCCGTTTAAGTTCACGTTAAAAATCGTTTTACCCAAAGTAACTTTTCCACCAAAACCTAAATTAACCAGCGTATACCCTGCTGATCTTGTTTCAAAACCGCCAACATTATTTTGATTAAAAGTAGAACTTAAGTTTAGGGTTGCAAAACCTTGATCCAACCAATTTTTAATTGAAAACTCGGTTCTAATGGTATTATTCCAATTATTAGCCGGAATCAATGGTAAGTATTCTCCATCTTGTTTTTTACCCGTTACGGTTTCAAAACTTGTTTCATAATGTAACCAGTCTAAAGGATGAGGATGAAAATGAAATCCTACTTCCCCACCGTATAATTTAGCATTGTCTTGTATGTAATCAAACACATCATTGTTGTCTAAAACGTAACCCGCCGGCGAAGTATAGATGTAATTATTAATGTGGTTGTAAAAACCATTTACAAAAAATTCAAAGTGGCTGTTGTTGTATTCTAGGTTCAAATCCGTTTGTACGTTTTGCTCTGTTTTTAAATTTTCGTTTCCGATTTCATAGCGATTCGTCCCTTCGTGAACACCGTTAGAAGTTAATTCAGCCAAGTTAGGCGCTCTAAATCCTGAAGCCACATTTAAACGCATCGTGAAATTATCAGCTAAACTGGTTTTGTATCCCATTGAAGCATTAAAACTATTAAACGAACGATCGATGGGTTTAAAATACCCTTCCTCACCAACTATACCATTTTCAATAGAAGTAATTTGGCGGTTATCAAATCGTAAACCTGCTTGAACGACACTGGATCCCCATTCATAATTCCCTGTACCAAACATTCCAAAGTCATTAGTCGTAGCATCAGGAATAAGGTATTCTTCACCAGAGTTCACATTCGTTTGATGCATTCCTTGAACTCCAATAATGGATTCAAAAGCACCAACCTTAGGAAGATGGAATTTAGTGTTGTAATTAAAAGTATTTAATTTCATTTGCAAACCAGCTACGTCACTATCTTCAAACTCAGAACGATCATTAGATACATATCCTAAATCAACATCTAGCTTGGTATTTTTAAAGTAAACAACCGAATTTAAACTTAGCAAGTGACTAAAAACACCTTGTCTCGGGAAACCGGTAGTTTTGCTTGAAGACTGATCTGCTATTCCGTCTTCTGGAATTCCTAAATCTAATTTATTGTAATTGTATCGCAATGTACTCGTAAACTTAGAGTTGCTATACCCAATTCCGGTTTTAAAGTCGGTTTCATTATAACGAGTGTTAGTTACACGGTCACCGCCTGCAATTCGATAATCTGAATGCGTATTATACGAACCTCTAGCAAGAAATTTCCAACTGTCAGTTGATGTCTTTAATCCAAGCGAAGAATTACTACCGAGTGTATTTGAGAATAATTTTTGATTGAAATCAGCCTTGAATGTATTCGCATCGGCAAATTTCTCTGGATTAAAATACAAAACACCTCCTAAGGCATCTGAACCATACAACAACGAAGCAGGTCCTTTTATAACCTCAACACTTTCGACACCAGCATTATTTAAACCGAGACCGTGCTCATCGCCAAATTGCTGGTTTTCCATACGCACTCCTTGCGAATAAACCAAAACACGGTTGCCACTTAAACCACGAATTACAGGTTTTCCAATAGATGTTCCTGTCGAAACTTGCGAGACACCAGGAATAGTAGCTAAACCTTCTATAAGCGTAGCCGTTCCTTTTTGTTGCAACTCTTTGATGGTGGCATGCTCGACTTTCATAATGTTTTGAGACTGCAATTTATTAAAGGCAGTCGAAACAATTACCTCATCCATTTTAAAAATGGCTTGCTCCAAACTAATATTTAAAGTGTTACTATTTGCAGCAATTAGGATGGTCTTGGATTGATTATTATAACCAACATAATCAAAAACTAATTTTAAGGAACCCACTGGAACATTTGAAATCGTATAATTTCCGCTTCCATCTGTTGTAGTTCCTTTATGTAATTCAGGTGCGTAAACAGAGACACCTACTACTGGATTTTTATCTTTATCGGTTACTGTTCCCGAAACTGAATTTTGCGCTTGTAGCATTGCCGAAAACCCTATTAATAGGATTATAAATATATTTTTCATTGAAATGATTGTATGGATTGTACTAAATAGATTTTGCTTTTTACAAATAAACAGTACCAAAGGCGCGTCATCATAAAATCCTAGTTCATTAAAACTGTGATTTTATCTTGAAGGCAGCAGTACAATAGTTCTTTGTAAAAAGAAAATAATAAAATGATTTTTGACCTTGTTCCTATAAGATTAAGTCCAAAAAAAAGAAGTATTAAACAACCGTACTAATTGGCGGTCCTCTATGAGCATACATACTACCCGAAAAAATGAAGATTCTTTCTTGGGCATTATTAAAATAGGGCACCATTTTGAAATTGGAACGAAGCTGATAGGCAATTGCTTTAGGAGCAATGTACGAACCAAAACTAAAATGACACACTTTACAATCGTCCTGGGAATGGTGTTGGTGGGTGATCTCCGGTTCTCCGTAATTATTTTTCTTGTGATGACATTCTTTGTCTGCAAACTGCTGGGAAAAATGCTCATAGGTATGCAGTGATTGAGACAGTATTGAAATCAATACCGTCATCACTAAGGACATACTAACTAAGAGTTTTTTATTTTGCATCACAAGCAAAGGTAAGAAAACCTTAAAAAGAAAACCGTCTGTTTTAACAAAACATATAGAATGTTAAAACAAACGATTTTTTAGCACTAATAGATATCGAGTTTACACTAAACTATTCTTTCTTAAATATTCTGCAATTTGAATGGTGTTTGTAGCAGCACCTTTACGGAGGTTATCAGCAACTACCCACATGTTAAGCGTGTTAGCTTGTGATTCATCTCTTCGGATACGACCAACAAAAACATCATTTTTACCCTCGGCGTACATTGGCATTGGATATTCGAATTCTTGTAAATTATCTTGTACAACAATTCCGTCTGTTGCTCGTAGAATAGTGCGAACCTCATCAACATCAAAGTCATTGCTGAACTCTACGTTCAATGCCTCGCTATGGCCGCCTACGATAGGTACACGAACAGCAGTAGCGGTAACTGCAATTGTATTATCACTTAATATTTTTTTAGTTTCACGCACTAACTTCATTTCTTCCTTAGTGTAACCGTTTTCCTCGAATGAGTCACATTGTGGAATGGCATTGCGGTGAATAGGATATTTATAGGCCATTTCACCATCGATTCCAGCATATTCATTTTCTAGCTGTTGTACTGCTTTTACACCAGTACCCGTAATTGACTGATAGGTAGAAACTATGATTCGTTTTACGTTGTATTTTTTATGCAAAGGAGCCAATGCTAAAACCATTTGGATCGTTGAGCAATTTGGATTAGCTATAATTTTATCTTCCTTCGTTAATTCAGATGCATTAATTTCAGGAACAATTAATTTTTTAGTAGGATCCATTCTCCATGCAGAGGAGTTATCAATGACAGTCGTTCCTACAGCAGCAAATTTAGGAGCCCACTCTAATGATGTTTCTCCACCAGCAGAAAATAAAGCAATATCAGGTTGCATAGCAACTGCTGTA
>NZ_JAQWTM010000437.1 GCF_029242675.1 Flavobacterium sp. | reverse complement strand
CAGTGATAATTTCTTCACGAATTCCATCTAGCGGCGGGTTGGTAACTTGAGCAAATAATTGTTTGAAGTAGTTATACAGTAGTTGTGGTTGATCTGATAAAATAGCTAACGGAGTGTCGTTACCCATCGAACTAATTGCCTCAGCACCTTTCGCTCCCATGGGGGTAATGATCGTTTTAAGATCTTCTATAGAATAACCGAACAAACGTAATCTCGTCTCGTAATCTAAGTTTTCAGTAGGTGTACTATTATTGGTATACGGAATTTTAGCTAATTGGAGTAAGTTCTCGTTTAACCATTGTCTATAAGGACGTTTGGTTACAATAGCATTTTTAATCTCGTCATCTTCAATTATACGGCCTTCATTCATGTCAACCAGAAACATTTTCCCCGGCTCCAAACGACCGTGCTGAATTACATCTACTGGATCTACATCGAGCACTCCAATCTCTGAAGACATGATTACAAATCCGCTTTTTGTCAAAGTATAACGGGAAGGACGCAAACCATTTCTATCTAATAATGCTCCAATAACATTACCATCAGTAAAAGGAATCGAAGCGGGTCCATCCCAAGGTTCCATAATGCAAGAATTAAACTCATAGAAAGCTTTCTTGTCATCTGACATGGTTTGGTGCTTTTCCCAAGCCTCAGGAACTACCATCATCATGGCTTCAGGTAAAGATCTTCCTGTCATTAATAGTAGTTCGATAACCATATCCATCGACGCTGAATCTGATTTTCCCTCTAAAATAATTGGAAATAATTTTTTTATATCGTCACCAAATACGTCACTTTGCATTAACTCTTCACGAGCACGCATTCTACTTATGTTTCCACGCAAAGTATTAATCTCTCCATTGTGACACATGTACCTAAACGGCTGCGCTAACTCCCAAGACGGAAATGTATTGGTAGAAAAACGCTGATGTACCAGTGCAAGCCTAGTCACTAAATCAGTATCGGTTAAGTCAGTGTAATATCTACTGATGTCTTCCGGCATCAATAATCCTTTATATATTATAGTTGTTGTAGAAAGGCTTGAAAAATAAAAACGATGACTTTCTGATATTTTAGAATTAATAATGGCATGTTCTCCTATTTTTCGGGCTGCGAATAGTTTAGCATTAAATTGTTGCTCTGTCAATTCTAAACCATTTTTACCAATAAAAACTTGCTTTACTGTAGGCTCTTTTTCTGCCGCAATTTGTCCCAAATTAGAAACATCAACAGGTACATCTCTCCATCCTAAAACTTTTAGGTTTTGGTCACTTACCGCTTTTTCAAAACTTAGTATACAAAAATCTGTTTGGTTTTTTTTCTTTGGCATAAAAACCATACCGACAGCATATTCTCTAACTTCGGGAATTTCGAAATCACATACTTTTTTAAAGAAGTTATGCGGAATATCAAAAAGTATCCCTGCACCATCTCCCGTTCGTCCGTCTGCACTTACGGCACCACGATGTTCTAATTTTATTAAAATATCTAATGCTTTATGAATAATGTCATTAGATTTAATTCCGTTTAAATTACAAATGAATCCTGCGCCACAATTGTCATGTTCAAATTCTGGCAAATAAAGGCCTTGTTCTTCTACTTTCATGCTATTGTTTTTTTTATGTAAAAATAAAGATTTCGTTATGTATAATGCATCAAAAACAGATTAAACACTAAATTTTTATGGTAATAGGATATTTTTAGTAAATAAATGATAATACTGTCGTGGATGTGCTGGTGAATTGTTGATTTACTAATTTGAGCTTTATAATGATGGTGTAACGGAATAACATCAAGGTAGTCTATTGTTATATTAATCAAGTTTACATCGTTTTCGTTGTTTTTTATTTTAATCTTGATTGGAATTGTTAAATCCGCTTTTTGTGTTTTCAACTTGTTTGGTTTCATTGTTTATATTTTAGAATTTTAAATAGATAAAACATTTCTCAGTTTAGATGAATTTTGTTATTTTTGCGGTACTTATATTCTGAAATAACTTCAGGATTCAGACAAATTCTATATTATGAACATACACGAATATCAAGGAAAAGAGATTTTAGCTAGCTACGGAGTTCGCATTCAACGTGGAATCGTTGCTAATAACGCGGTTGAAGCTGTTGCTGCTGCAAAACAATTAACTACTGAAACGGGAACGAGTTGGTATGTTGTAAAAGCCCAAGTTCATGCAGGTGGACGTGGAAAAGGTGGAGGAGTAAAATTGGCCAAAAACTTGCAACAAGTTGAAGAGATTTCTGAGCAAATTATTGGGATGCAATTAGTTACGCCTCAAACATCTGCTGAAGGTAAAAAAGTACGTAAAGTGCTAATCGCTGAGGATGTTTACTATCCTGGGGAATCTGAAACTTCTGAATTTTATGTTTCTGTTTTATTAAATAGAGCTAGTGGTCGCAATATGATCATGTATTCTACTGAAGGTGGAATGGATATCGAAGAAGTTGCTGAGCACACTCCTGAATTAATTTTTACTGAAGAGGTAGATCCTTCTGTTGGACTTCAAGGTTTTCAAGCAAGAAGAATTGCTTTTAACTTAGGTCTTTCTGGAAATGCTTTTAAAGAAATGGTGAAATTTATCGATTCTCTATACAATGCATACGTTGGATCTGATGCTTCAATGTTTGAAATTAACCCAGTATTAAAAACATCTGATAATAAAATTTTAGCTGTTGATGCTAAAGTTAATATTGACGATAATGCATTATACAGACAAAAAGCATACGCTGAAATGCGCGATGTTTTAGAAGAAAACCCAATTGAAGTTGAGGCTAAAGAAGTAGGATTGAACTACGTTGATCTTGATGGAACAGTTGGATGTATGGTTAACGGAGCTGGTTTAGCAATGGCAACTATGGATTTAATTAAGTATGCTGGTTTTGAGCCTGCTAACTTTCTTGACGTAGGAGGAACTGCTGATGCAAAACGTGTTGAAACTGCGTTTCGTATTATTTTAAAAGATCCTAATGTAAAAGCAATTTTGATTAATATCTTTGGTGGTATCGTTCGTTGTGACCGTGTTGCTCAAGGAGTTGTTGATGCTT
>NZ_JAQWTM010000429.1 GCF_029242675.1 Flavobacterium sp. | reverse complement strand
GAACGTTAGCGGTCATTGTAAATGTACAAGCATTAAACGCCCGACAAAAAAACTAACACTTCGTTGGTCTTGTTAATTATTTTTCGCAACTCGACATTGACGTCTTAAACTTTGTTTATATTTGTGCCATTATGAGGCAATAATATTTTCATAGCGTTCTACGCTTTTTTTCTTAACCAAATCTGGTTGATGTAAATCGTCAGCAAAAAGTGGACTGATTTAGTTCAAAACTAAGAGAGTGTTTTCAAAATCCTTAAATTTGAATTATTATGAAAACACCCAAGAAAAAAACATTTATCTTTGAATTATTAACTAAATACTCTCTTAGGAAAAGTCCACTTTAGTTTGAAGACGTACATGGTTGAGACTCTTCTTAATTGAATTTATTATTAACAAACTGCATTATACTTTTCAGAGTAATGCTATAATTTATCGCTTCATAAAAATGAAATCAAATCATAAATCAACACTCATATTTGTATTAATAGTTGTCGTAATTGACACCGCAGGTTTTGGACTAATTTTTCCAGTTCTACCACAACTACTAATTAATCTACTTCATTCAGACATCAGCACAGCCGCCAAATACGGAGGCTGGCTCTCATTTGCTTATGCAATTATGCAATTTGTTTTTGCACCAGTTTTAGGGAATTTAAGCGACCAATATGGCAGGCGACCAGTACTTTTAAGCTCATTGTTTGGGTTTAGCATCGACTGCATTTTTCTTGCTTTTGCACCAAGTATTTTGTGGCTTTTTGTTGGGCGGACAATTGCAGGTATAACAGGAGCAAGCTATTCCGTTGCATCTGCTTGTGTTGCCGACATTAGCACAGACGATAATAGAACTAAAAATTTCGGACTTATAAACGCAGGCTTTGGTTTGGGGTTTATAATTGGACCCATAATTGGCGGAACATTGGTACAATTCGGAACTCATACACCCTTTATTGTTGCTGCTATTTTAAGTTTTATCAATTTTATTTTCGGCTATTACTTTTTCCCGGAATCGTTAAAAGCAAATAACCGCAGGAAATTTGACTGGAAAAGAGCTAATCCATTTGGTTCCCTCAAACACTTACAGAAATTCCCATTGATAAAAACTTTAGTGCTATCAATGATTTTTGTTTCCATCGCTAATCACAGTATGGAAAGTGTTTGGGCATTTTTCACCATTGAAAAATTTAAGTGGAGCACCTCTCTTGTTGGCTACTCATTAGCATTTATAGGCATTCTATCAATTATCGTTCAGTTATGGTTAGTCAGTATTTTGGCAAAAAAATTGGGCGACAAACGAATGGCAGTATTAGGATTTGTACTTATGATGACGGGCTTTTTTCTGTTTGCTTTTACACCGTGGCAATGGTTGCTCTTTACCGCTTTATTACTTTTCATAGTTGGTGGAATTCAAGGCACAGCCGTTCAAAGTATTATGTCTTCTGCAATGCCCGACAACGAACAAGGTGAACTTCAAGGTGCTTTAGGCAGTTTAATGGGCTTGACAACTCTGATTGCACCACCGTTAATGACAAGCAGTTTTTCTTACTTTACGGGAAAACAATCCGAGATTTATTTTCCAGGAATTCCTTTTTTAATTGCTTCAATATTGACATTAATTAGTTTAATTTTGTTTCTTAAAAGTTTTAAAAAATCAAATAGACTGATAAAATCGGTGGACAAGTAATGACCATATAGACAGAAAACAACGAACCGCTAACAGCACCTAAAAAAAATGGCGGGCGAAGTGCGAATATAAACAGTTGTGCAACTAATAAACATTGTGCGTTTAGACAGTTTAGTGTTCCAAAGCCGCCACTTCTTTTAGCCGCAACCCGTTATGGTAAATAGCTCTTTGGACGTGCTCAATTAATGTGATTTTAATTTTTTTAAGTGATGACTAAAAAAGTTTACAGTAAGCTGCCGGAAATAAAAACCTAGAGCAGCAAAATTAATTGTTGTCGATATTGAATACAG
>NZ_JAQWTM010000427.1 GCF_029242675.1 Flavobacterium sp. | reverse complement strand
CTGATGCCCAAGAAAATAAAGAAATGGCTCCTTATTTGAAAATGAGTAATTACCACATGATGGTACGAAGCGAAGTAATGAGAGGTCGTTTCAGAAATAGTTTTATTACTCCTGAAGCTTTTGTTCCTAACGAGAAAACGGCTGTAACGATTAAATTACAGGACGTTATGCATACGTTCAAGAAAGGACACAAAATCCAGATTCAAGTGCAAAGTACTTGGTTTCCTTTGATTGACTTGAATCCACAAACATTTGTAGATAATATTTTCTACGCAAAACCAGAAGATTTCAAAAAGCAAACACATCGCGTTTACAATGATTCTAAAATAGAATTTACGGTATTGAAACCGTAATTGTAACTCTAAGTAATTATATTTATCAAGAACTCCAATCTATGTTGATTGGGGTTTTTTATTGGCGAATGATTATGTAGGTTGTGATGGAGTTCGATTTTTGCTTTCATACTGCAATCAAATTCAAATTCCCTTTAATTTAAATTTTAGTTAAATAAACGACTTTGATTTAATTCCCTTTTTATAATTCGTTAAATTTGAGTTTAATCAAAAAAACTAATTATGAAAAGAAATGCAACAGCAGTATGGAATGGTTCCTTAAAAGAAGGAGCAGGAAAATTAACAACTCAAAGTACTACACTTAACAATACGCAATACTCTTTTGGTTCTCGATTTGAAACAGGAGTAGGCACAAATCCAGAAGAATTAATAGCAGCAGCGCATTCAGGTTGCTTTACCATGCAACTATCTGCCTACATTGGCGAGGCTGGTCACGAAATTGACAGTATCGAAACAAAGTGCGTAGTCGATTTTCAAGATGGTAGCGTAGTAAGCTCTCATTTATCAGTACAAGCTAAAGTACAGGGAATTAGCGAAGCTGATTTTCAGGAATTAGTAACGAAAGCGGAGACAAATTGCCCGATTTCAAAATTACTAAATACTAAAATTAGTTCAGAAGCAGTTTTAGGCTAGGTTTTTATCAGAATCGGGTTTATCCCGAATTTCAGATTAACGATAAACTAAAAGGAGCTTGACAATCTGTCAAGCTCCTTTTCTATTTTTTCTAGATAGATTTTTGTTGATTAGGCAGTACCTTATTTGCTTTCCTTAAACGTAATTTGAGAATACTCGTAATTCATTTTACGCTTTTTTAATGTTAGTCCATATTTTGCTTTTAGTTGTTTTTGTGTTGTTTCAAAATTAGCTAGAGAAAGCGTCAAGTCGTAAGTCGCATCATCATTTGTTTTATTGAAAAAGATATTTTTCCCATCTTTATTGAGGGTATAAACAAGTACTTCTATATTGCAATTTTTTAGGGTGATTTTTTCTTTATTGATGTCAATCTCATTTCCTTTTGGGTTACCTTTAGATTTGTATTTAGCGAGCAAACTAGGATTGGTAATCTCTAAATCCCATACAGTAGTGGGGATTGCTTTTTTAGAAACAGCAAAGCTGTAGCCTTTCATCAACTGTTCTAATGCCATGCTTTTAATCTTTGTAGTATCCTTTGTTTTGTTTTTAAAATGAAAGTCTAATCGAGAATCCAGTCTATCGCTATTGTTTGTTTTTAGCAAACTTTCATTTGTATTTAGTAAATACGCGATAGTCGCTTTTAAAGTGGTGTTTTCGTAGGCTAAACTATCGGGATAGTTTTTTATAGAACCATCGCCGTGCTTGTCAAAGGTCTCCTGAATCGCAACAACATAATCCTTAGTGATTGAATTTACATTAACAGTGTTTTGCGACATCACCAACAATCCTATACCAATAAAGAGAGCATTATGTAAAGCGTGCATAAAAAATCCCATCAAAATCCCATATCTAACACGCAAATAACCAAAAATAAGACCGAAGAAGATTTGTGGAGCTACTAAAATTGGAGAAAGTAATAAAATGGTAAGCGAAAAAGGGAAATTAGCCAAATGCACAAAACCAAAAAGTAGTGCAGAGAAGTAAAAAATATATTTGT
>NZ_JAQWTM010000375.1 GCF_029242675.1 Flavobacterium sp. | reverse complement strand
AAAATTGTAAAAAAAGATCTATTTGATCTGGTTTTAATTTTAATGTTTCCAAGAAAAATCTTTGGTCACAACTGTTTCTTGCAATTGTTTTGAAGCTAGCAGTGCTCTTATTTTTTTCAGCTACCGAATCTTTTTCCTTTTTAAATAAGCTGCCAATCATCCTTCCTATTCTTACGAAATCCATTCCGTTTTCGATTGTGTGTGTACTAACACCGACTACTTTTAATCTTTGAGCATTTTTGTCTAAAGTGAATTGATCTACTTTACCTTGTTCCCATTTGGTGTCTGAGCCCATTTTTACACTTGGCTGATTGTTAATAAACACTTCATTGAGCTCTTCAGCTTTTAAAACTAATTTAATATCTAGATTATTTTCCTTAATCAATCTTGAGGTTAGTTTTAGACTTCTTAGTTCGTATCCTTTAGCAATAAAAACAAGTGTTTCATTAGGTTGTGCATCAATTGTGAAAAAACCATTTTTATCAGAGATAACGATTGTTTTTGTTTTCGTATTTACTATTTCAGCATTCGAAATAGAATAGGTGTTAAAGGAAAGCTTTCCTTTAATGGTTTGTGAAAAACTAACTTGACCGTAAATAAAAAATAGCGCAATAAGTAATTTTACCTTCATAATTAGTTTTTATAGGAAAGGTAAAGTTATTCGAATGTTCTTAAGGAAAACTTATGGAATATGTAAATTCGTGTTAATTGTAATTTCTGTTTTTAAATACTATTGGCCAATATAAACCCACTCGTCCAAGCGTTTTGGAAATTAAAACCACCAGTAATCGCATCAATATTCACAATTTCGCCTGCGAAAAATAAGTTTTCATGCAGTTTACTTTCCATAGTTTTAAAGTTGATTTCCTTTAAATCGATTCCGCCAGCGGTTACAAATTCTTCCTTAAAAGTACTCTTTCCATTGACTTGAAAACTTCCGTTTGTTAATTGGTTTGCTAGGTTTTGCAACTGCACTTTGGATAGATCTGCCCACTTTGTTTCGATTTCGATTCCTGAAGCGAGTACTAAACTTTCCCACAAACGGTTTGGGAACTCAAACGGAGATTTCTTCGCAACCGCTTTTTTAGCGTGTTCCTGCTTTAATTCCTTTAGTTTTTTCTCGGCATCGGCAGTATCAACTTCGTTTAGCCAATTAACAAAAATCGTAAACTGGTAATTCTTATCGTGTAAAATTCGGGCTCCCCAAGCTGATAATTTTAAAACTGCTGGACCGCTCATTCCCCAATGGGTAATTAATAAAGGGCCTGTAGATGCTAGTTTAGTATCCTTTATCTTTACAGTAGCAAAGGCAGCCACTCCAGGCAATTCTTTTATGCGAGAATCTTTGATATTAAAAGTGAAAAGAGAAGGAACTGGGTTCACGATTGCATGACCGTAGGCTTGAAGCATTTCCCAGATTTTAGGATTGCTTCCTGTAGCTAAAATTAATTTTTCAACTACATAATTTTCTGATTGGGTTTCTATTTTCCATAAATTGTCCTTTTTGAAAATAGATTGTACGCTTTGACCCGTCAGTACTTTGATGCCCAACTTTTGAGTCGCCTGCATAAAACAATCAATGATCGATTGTGAGGAATTAGAAACCGGAAACATGCGCCCATCATCTTCAATTTTTAGCGCTACTCCATGCTTTTCAAACCATTCGATAGTATCTCCGGAGCAAAATTGATGAAAAGGTCCGCGCAATTCTTTTTCTCCACGTGGGTAAAATTTCACTAATTCGTTGGGTTCAAAACAGGCATGAGTTACATTGCAACGACCACCGCCGGAGATGCGTACTTTTTGCAATACTTCGGCGCCACGCTCTAAAATAGCAACCTTTAATTTCGGGTTTTTCTCGACAATATTTATTGCTGTAAAAAAACCTCCTGCTCCACCACCTACTATTATTATATCAAAATTTTGATTCATGTTTTGTTTGTTTTTGCTTAAAGCAAAATTTATAATCGATCCGGAAAGTCGGATATAATTCCGTCTACGTTGTAGTTTTTTATTTTTTTTATGTCCTCAATTTCGTTAACAGTCCACGGAAAAACTTGGAATCCTTCTGCTTGCAATTGCTTGGTTTTTTCAGCCGTTAGTAAATGAAAATAGGGGTGAATTGATTTGGCTTGAATAAATTTGGCGAAAGCCAAAGCCAAATCTACATCTGTCTCGGTTAATACTCCAATGGGGATGTTTGTATTTAAAACATGTACCTGTTTCAAGGCGTTCCAGTCAAAACTCGATACAACAAATTGATCGTAACGCCATTTTTTTTCTGAAATGTATTTGTCAATTAGCAGGACTACTTTTTCGGCTGTTTCAAAACTTTTCAATTCGATATTAACGTCACATTTTTGGTCAATTAAATCCAGGACTTCTGCTAGTGTCGGTATTGCTTGCGATTTATCTGCTTTTAGGCGTTTTAATTGAGGCAAAGAAAACTCATTTACTAAACCTTTTCCATTCGTAGTCCGTTCTAAAGTTTCATCATGTATGACCATGATTTCGCCATCAGTACTTAAATGAACATCAAGTTCTATGCGATCGACATGTAGGTCTATTGCTTTTTGAAAACCAATTAAAGTGTTTTCAGGTTCATGTCCTTTAGCGCCGCGATGACCAATTTTTAGCATAAAATACATTTTGACAAAGGTAATTAAAATAAAAAAGCACAAACCAAAATAGGTTTGTGCTTTTGCAATCTTATCACTTGTAGGGTCAAGTTCGCCTAAAGTAATTGGTTTTTATTTTAAATCAACATCAGATACATTAGTTGTGTCAGTTGTTGTTGGTTCAATTTTATCTTCTCCTTTTAAATACGTAGGCAAGTTTAATCCTGCCATATTAAATAAGTCATTCAAAGGCGGAACCGTTTTCATCATACCTGATACAAAGTTCGCTGTCGAACCTGCACCATTGTCGCCATTGTTTCCAGAATCCCAAACGGTAATTTTATCAATTTTGATGTTTTTAACCGCTTCAACTTGAGTTTTAACCAATTCAGGTAATTTTTCAATTAACAACAATTGGAACGCTTTAGTTGGATCACCACCAGCAGCGCTAACCACTTCTTTATACCCTTCTGCTTGTTTAGTAAGTATTTCATACAAACCTTTTGATTCTGCTTCCATTTTTGCAAAGATAGCATCGGCTTCTCCTTTTGCTAACTCTCTTGTTTTTTCGGCTTCGGCTTGTGCGTCAATGATCGCCTTTTGCTTCGCAATTTGTGCTGGAATTACAATATTTGCATTTTGTGTCGAGCGTTCTCTCTCTGCACGCGCTTCCTCTGCTTTTTGCTCTGCAACATAAGATTCTTCTAATGCTCTTGCGCTTTGTACTTTTTCAGATGCTAAAGCGGTTCTCAATGCTTCTGCTTCACGCTCACGACGTGCCGCTTCCGATTGTGCAATGGCTATTCTGGCTTCATTTTCCCCTTTGATGGCAATCGCATTTGCCTCTGATGTTTTTACACGGGTATCTCTTTGTGCTTCAGCTTTACCAATGCTTTCGTCTTTAAAAGCAGCGGCAATAGATACTTCTCTATCTTTATTAGTGATTGCGATTTTTACATCACGATCTCTGTGCGTCTCAGCAATTTGAACGTCTTTTTCACGATCAGCCATCGCCTTACCAGTCTCTCCAATTTTTTCTTGTTCAGCAACCGAAATTTTAGCTTCGTTTATCGCTTTGGCTGCAGCCTCTTTCCCTAAAGCTTCGATATATCCTGATTCATCCTTGATATCCGTAACGTTGACGTTGATCAATTTTAGACCAATTTTACGTAACTCTGAATCCACATTTTTTGAGATATTATCTAAGAACTTATCACGATCAGAGTTGATTTCTTCAATGGTCATGGTAGCAATAACCAAACGCAATTGTCCAAAAAGAATATCTTTAGCCAATTCTTGAATTTGCTCTGGCGAAAGTCCTAACAAACGCTCCGCTGCCGTATTCATGCTCTCTGTCTCTGTCGAAATTGCAATTGTAAAACGACATGGAACATCTACACGAATATTTTGACGTGATAAGGCATTCGTTAAATTGGCTTCAATAGATAGTGGTTTAAGATCTAAGTATTGATAATCTTGGATAACAGGCCAAATGAAGGCACCTCCTCCGTGTACACATTTTGCCGATGTTCCTCCGGTGCGGCCATAAATGACAAGGATTTTATCAGAAGGACATCTTTTGTAACGCGAGATAAGCGTTAGAAAGGTTACAAATACAACAAATACTGCAACAACAATAATAATAATTTCAGTCATGGTTTATTTTGGTTTAGTTTTTTTCTACGATCAATAAATTGTTTTCAATACCTACTACAATAACGGAGGAATTGGTTGGGATTTTTTCCGGGGATGTGGTCATTGCGTCAAGTTCATGAAAAGCGCCGTTAACACTAATCATTACTTTTCCTTTTCCTGTTTTTCCCTCGGGTATGCTGAGGTAAACTTGGGCTGTTTTATGCAAAGTGTTTTCGATTTTAAAACTATTGTTTTCCGATAATTTCAAAATTTGTTTGATCATAAAAAAGAAGATGGCAACAAATAGTAATCCTACAATAACAGATACAGTAATCAAGATCATTTTGTTGGCAACAGCATCGTAAAAGGAGATACCGGTCCAGCTGAATCCCAATAAAAAGTTGATTAAATTACGCAAGGTAAAAATCTCAAAAGGCATATCAGTGTCTCCTGAGTCGGAGTCCATGTCAGTCTCGCCATCACTTAAGCCGGCGAAGGTCATAATGGTTTGTAGCCCAAAAAATAAACTTACTGGTAGCGCAATGTACCAGAAAGCTTTTAGCAACTGTTCGTAGTTTTCTAGAAAGTTCATAGTAAAGGTTTGGTTCCTTTATTAGACGATAATTTTTACAAAAAGTTACAATTTGGGTATATTTATTTTTAACTGTCTGATTAATTTTTCGCAAAAAAAAGTGCAAATCGCTTATGATTTTTACTTTAAATAACTTTTATCTCTTTTCTAAAAGAACAATGTTATAGTCGGTTTTAAGTTTTATTTGACCATTTTTGACTACGGTTGTTAGCCCTGAATAGCTGTCTTTAATTTTAGTTCCATCAGGGAACACTGTTGATACATTGAGTTGTTTCTTACCTACGGGAAGATCGAGTCCTATGAGCACTTTATCTGTAAAGGCACCTTTTGTAAAGGTTCGTTTAAACAAATAAGGTGTCGCTGAGATTTGCTCATGGATTCCTGCGCCTACTGCCGGATGATTTTTCCTAAACTTCCCTAATTTTTGCCAGTGCACTAAGTTGGCTTTAGTAGCGGGATCTGATTTTATGGCGTTCCAATTCATAAAAGAACGGAGTTTTGCGTCGCCTTGCGTTCCATCTACTTCTAAAACTCGATTGGTTTCATCGCCGTAAAACACTTGTGCAACACCCGGTGATAGTAATAATTTTGTACCTGCTTCGATACCTCGTGTACGCAGGCCATCAAAAGGAGCGCCATCATCATGAGAGGATAAGTAGTTAAGTACACTAGAACCTTTTAACTCACCATTTAGGATGTTAGAATATTTAGAGAAAATGAATTCGTAGTCTTTTTTAGCATCCCATTTGAATTCAAAATTGATCATATTGTTGAATCCGTTGGCGTAATAATTTACTTTTTTATCTCCAAAATCAAATATTTTACCGGAGCTGATGTTGTAATTGTAAACTTCAGCAATGGTGTAAAAGGAATTGTTATCAAGCACTTTAGTAGGGTTGTTTTTTTTCCA
>NZ_JAQWTM010000374.1 GCF_029242675.1 Flavobacterium sp. | reverse complement strand
ACCACAAGAGGATGCCGCTGCTATCTGGGCTATTTTCGACGACTACTGCGAAGAAGATATTTTTTTAGTTTTTAATTACGAACCACGTTGTCCGTTAGTATTTTTGAAGCTTCTTTTAGTTTTCCTTGTTCGTATAAAGCTGCTAAATCTTTCAAAGGAGTTTTTAAGGGAGCTTCATAATTGATGTAATCTTGAAAAGTTACTCCATCAACTACTCTAGTGTTGAATGCCGCTCTAAATCGGGCGCCACCACCATTAACTTGATAATTGTAAGCTAAATAATCAATTTTATGAGTGGCTTTATTGATCCAATAGTGGTACTCGTCATCAAAATCTTTTCCACCGCCGTTTTGACCAAAGGTTACTTTAATCACATCATAACGCATCCCTTTTATTATCGTTTCCTCAATAAACTCTTTGTTTACAGATGCATCCTGTAATTTGTAAGGTAGTGTAGCGAAATAAATAACGGAGTTTAATGATTCGCCGTATTTTGCAGCCTCTTCTTGACTTAAATTTAGCTTTTTTGAGTTGATGAATCGACTAAAATCATTGTTGATCAGTACATCTTTTACTAGTGAATCCCCTTTTTGTACTTCACATGAATATTCGTAATTGTTGCCGTCATTTTTAAAACGGTATTTTTTATCTCTAAAAGTAAATGAATAATCGGCTTTACCGTATAAAGCACCACCATGCGCTTCAATCGCAAGATTTACAATCGAATCTGCTTTTGTAATTGGTTTTTCCGTCGGTCCAGCTTTGTCTTCTAAAGTAGTATTAGCATCTTTTTTAGTTTGACATGAAACAATAAATAGTGCACAAGTGGCTAAAAGTAGGAGTTGTTTTTTCATTTTATAAAATTATTAGTTTTTAAAACAAGTCCAAGCGAATTGCGGTAGTTTATAAAATAATTAACGCAGTTTAGGGCAACCGGCATCAGTAGCCTGTCTGTTTTGGGTTAGAAATGAATGTGTAAATGCTTTATGGTGCGTGTTTTATCATAGTGGCGCTTAATCAATCTAAAACACTATTAGTTTGAGAAGTATTTTATACTTTTGCACTTTAATTCCAATAATTAGGGAATTGAAGAACTTTGAATATGAAAAAGAAAGTAGAAATTCTTGCTCCCGCTAAAAATTTAGTACAAGGAATTGCCGCGATCAACGCTGGTGCGGATGCGGTTTATATTGGAGCACCTTTGTTTGGTGCCCGTACTAATGCTACAAACTCTGTTGAGGATATTGCCGAAATGGTAAAATATGCTCACTTGTTTAAAGCACAGGTTTTTGTTGTAATCAACACCATTTTGTATGACAATGAATTGGAGCCTTGCCGAAAATTAATTCATCAATTGTATGCCATTGGAGTCGATGCATTAATTGTGCAAGATATGGCAATAATGGAAATGGATTTACCACCAATTGTTATTCATGCCAGCACCCAGGCGAATAATCGCGAACCAAATCACGTCAAGTTTTTAAAGGATATTGGAATGCAGCGTGTAGTACTTGCAAGAGAGCTAAACCTTGATCAAGTAAGAGATATCGCCGCTGCTACTGATGTAGAATTAGAGTTTTTTGTTTCTGGTGCACTTTGTGTTTCCTTTAGCGGGAACTGCTACATGAGTATTGCAGGTGGAGAACGCAGTGCCAACCGTGGATCATGTGCTCAAAACTGCCGTTTACCTTATAATTTGATTGATGGAAACGGAACCACTTTGCTGACCGAAAGCCATTTACTTTCCATAAAAGATTTAGATTTAAGTAATCAACTGCCTAGTTTAATCGAAGCAGGAATTACTTCCTTTAAAATCGAAGGACGCTTAAAAGACATTGTTTACGTAAAAAACAACACTTCGTTTCTACGCAAAAAATTAGATGCTTTTCTAGAAAACAATGATAGTTTCCAAAAAGCATCGTCAGGAAGAACGTTTTATAACTTTGAACCTGAAATGGACCGAAGTTTTAACCGCGGATACACCGATTATTTCGTTAATCAACGAAAAGAAAAAATAGGGAATTGGGAA
>NZ_JAQWTM010000373.1 GCF_029242675.1 Flavobacterium sp. | reverse complement strand
TACTTACGCTAGAATTCAATCGATCATTCGTAAAGCCAACTTTGATTTTTCAGCAAATTCTGGAATGGAAGCATTACATGAGAAAGAAAAACAATTGCTAAAACAAATTGAATTGTTTCCAGAGGTAATCCAGAACGCTGCACATAATCATAGTCCAGCTTTGTTAGCTAACTATACTTATGATTTAGTTCGTGAGTACAATTCATTCTATCAAGCAGTGCCTATTTTAGGAGAAGAGGAAACTAGCAAAAAGATTTTTAGAGTACAACTTTCTAAGAAAGTAGCTGATATTATTGCTGCTTCATTCAAATTGCTAGGAATAAATGTTCCGGAGCGTATGTAGTTTTTACTACCATTTTAGATATTAAAAAGCCCCGATAATTTTATAATTATCGAGGCCTTTAGTTACTAACTCAAACAAGAAAAAAATCATTCTTTTACTATAAAACTGTCAATGATAGCATCCGTTTCAGTTTTTGTTGCTGTAGGCTTTAAATCGAATAAAAGAGAGTAAAGCGGTTTGTTACTAACTTTTTTTTCTAATGTAAGATCTTTGTTTTCTGCAAAAATAGTTTGCCATTTAGTCCTTACATTTTTCCATAGTCCATTATTATCTTTCCACCAGTTTTGCGCTGCAATACATTTTGAATCTTCAACCTTAGTATAAGTATCTATACCTTTTTCTTGTGCAAGAACAATGTCTTTTTCATTCTCATTTCTTATAATTTTATTATTGTCTTGTTCATGCAACCATCCGGATGTTGTAATTTCATGAATATTTCTTCTTTTTAAAACATTGTAGTCTTTACGCTTGGTATATTCTCTTCTTGGTAGTGGAGCGTCAGTGGTATTCATCCAGTAATCTTTACCATCAATATGAACCCAACTGGCAGTTCCTTCATATCTTGGACTATCATCTACCTGAAACACTTTTTGAGTCCATTGTCCTTTTACTTCTTCTTTAGAAAGTTTATTGTATTTCCAGTTGTTTTCTATATTGTAGGTATATAAGTCAGTATTCTGATATAACCAGTCTTGTCTCCAGTGTTTAATAATCATATCGTCACTTACAATTAGTAAATGTTGCAGCATTAACTTGTTAGGCGTTTCCTCAACTAATTCTATCCATTCTAGACCATAATCGTGTTTTGTATTAGAAGGCTTATAATTGGCCGTGTCTTTTGCATATTGGAAAGTCTCCGCAAAATTAAATTGTACTTCATAACAGCCACACATTGACTTTATAGAAGCGATGTCTTTTTGTTTTTTATTATTCTGACTGTGAATGGCTAAACAGTTTAAAGAGATTGCTGCTGCAAGAAGTAGATTTTTTGTCCTCATAATTGTGATTTGTTTAATTAGAAATTTTTTACAAATATATTGTTTTTATTTAGAATAAATAAAAATAAATAATACATTTGCAGTCTTATTAAGATTAAATAAAAATAATGAAATTCAAAATTACATCATATATCGCCCTATTTTTATGCGGAACAACGTTCGGGCAAGTCAAGGACAGCATCACTTCAGAGGAGAGGTTATCTGAGGTAGTGATAACGGGTCAGTTTGAACCACAATCAATAAAGAAGTCGGTTTTTAATGTGCGTGTAATTTCAAAAAAAGACATTCAGAATCTAGCAGCAACTAACTTATCGGATGTTTTAAACCAGTATTTAAATATTACCGCACGATCAAGCGGAACTAGTGGGCGATCTACCGTTTCTTTATTTGGATTAGATGCGCAGTATTTTAAAATTTTAATTGATAATGTGCCTTTAGTAAACGAAGCGGGATTGGGTAATAATACTGACTTGTCTCAAATTAATTTGAATGATGTTGAGCAAATCGAAATTGTAGAAGGGTCTATGGGGGTTACTTATGGAGCTAATGCTGTCAGTGGAGTGCTGAATATTATTACAAAGAAATCTTCACTCCATAAATGGAATATTTCAGTAGCAGCTCAAGAAGAAACGGTAGGCAATGAGTATGCTTTTTTTGATCAAGGTAGGCACATCCAATCACTGGGAATTAATCATTCTATTACTGATCATTGGTTTGTTAGTGTTGGTATAAATCGAAATGATTTTAAGGGTTTTTTAGAAGATAAAAATGGAAAAAATTATGCTGAAACTGATTTTACACGCGGTTATAGTTGGCTTCCAAAGGAACAATTAAACGGAACGGCCTTAATAGCTTATAAAAAAAATAATTTTCGAATGTTTTACAAGTTCGAAATTTTAGACGAAGCGGTTAATTACTATAACAGTACAGTGCAATCCGGATATAATTCTCAACTAGGATCATATAGGTATGCTAATGATAAAAGATATTTGACTAATAGGTATTTTCATAATTTAAATGCAACTGGGAAAATGTTCTCTCAATTAAATTATAATATATCTCTTTCACATCAAAAACAACAAAGAGATGTAGAAGATTTTAAATACTATTTATATACACAAACAGAAGCTGATAATAGCACTATTCGAGATCAATCAATGGAAGTGTTGTATTCTACTGGGACTCTGAATAATTTTTTTAATAGTGAAATTATTGATTTACAACTTGGCTATGAAATTGTCAATAATAATGGTTTTTCATTAGTCCAAGAAGCAAATAATAGTATTGTTCCTATTCGAAAAAGGCTTGATAATTACGACTTTTTTAGCTCGTCAGAAATAAATGTATCCAAAAGATTTGCCATTCGACCAGGAATTCGGTTTTCTTCACAATCCCAATTTAATGATCAATATGCCTCTTCGTTAGGGTTGCGTTATTCATTCGATAAAGGAGTTGATTATCGAATATCTTATGGCAAATCATTTCGAACCCCAACTTTTGATGAATTGTATTCCAAACAAATTTTTGACGGTCATTTTTTTACGGGAAACGAAAATCTTATTCCAGAACAAAGTACTTCCTATGAGACTAGTCTAAAGAAAACATCTTATTTCGATTCAGGTTTACTACTTTCAAATATGTTAACATTAAGTTTTTTAAATGTTGACGATCGAATCGATATGGCTCTAATTGGTTTCAATGAAGACACGGGTAACCCGATGTACCAATACATTAATATTAATAAATATCAAATGTGGAATGTTTCGACGATGAATCAATTTCAACAAGGCAACTTTAATTTTAAGATAGGCGCCTCTTTTATTGGTGTATCTCAAGAAATTGACAATCAGGTTTTTGCTTCAGATAATCGATTTTTATATTCTTTTAATATGAATACTAGTCTTTCTTACACTTTTCCAAAATGGAAAACCACATTTTCAGCTTACTATAAATACAATGGCAAAACGCAACAATTTGTCGAAGGAAATTCTAAATATGTTATTTCTGAAATAGGTGACAGCAACTGGTTGGACGCTTCGATTCGGAAAACTTTTTTTAGTAAAAAGCTAGACGTAATCGTTGGATCCAGAAACCTATTTAATATAACCAATGTGACCCAATCTAGTTCAAACTCTGCTGCTGCTCATACTACATCTTCTCAAGTAATGCTAGCCTACGGGCGTTCTTATTTTCTCAAACTTACGTATAACCTTAATTTTTAATATAATAATCAATACTATGAAAAAGACACTTTTTTCTTTAACATTTGCTTTACTAACACTTACTTCATGCTCAAGTGATGATTCGACACCTATGGAAGTAGCCACTGTTGGTGAAACTTTACAACCAAAAGTAGGAGGTGCTAACGAGCCTAATCAAGTTTATTTAGATTTAAGCACCGCAAAAATGGATGCTGTAAATAGAAATTCCTGGGATTTCGGGTTTTCAAGCGGTTCTGATTATAGAGTTGTGATTAATAGCTCTCTTAAAATGGCAGTCAAAAAATTAGCAACTTCAGATATTAGTTTGCCTCAAGTATTAAACAATGAGGTAACAGTAGGAGCGGGAACCACAGCTTCTTCTAATGGTTATGTAGATAACCCGACGGGGGTTTTAGAAGGGAGCGGTGCTGGAATTGGAACTGCAATTGCCGAAATTTCTGCAACTGATGCGGAGAATAAAGTGTATTTAGTCAATCTTGGATTTGCAGTTTCCACTGAAACACCAAAGCTGGGTTCCGTAAGTGTTGATGGCGAAGCAAGAGGCTGGAAGAAAGTACGAATTTTAAGAAGCGGTGCGGGATATAAAATTCAATATGCGGATCTAACTTCTGCAACTTTTGAAGAGAAAGTAATTGCAAAAGACACTAATTTCAATTTTACCTTCTTTAGTTTAACCACTGGCAATACAGTGACTATTGAACCGTTAAATACAAAATGGGATTTGAATTTTACCACTTTTACAAATTATGTGAATTTTGGTTCAGAAGTCACTTATGGCTATTCTGATTTTATAGTTTCAAATAGAAAGGGAGGTACAAAAGTCTATCAGGTTTTAGAATCCGAAGGGGGGGCTTATTCAGCTTTTACCAAAGAAAATATCGTTGAAGGCAATTTTGCTTTTTCTACAACTGACCAAAGAGTGATTGGCTCTAGTTGGAGAAGTGGTGGAGGACCGGGTTCTTTGCCAAGTATTAAAACGGATCGTTTTTATGTTGTGAAAGATGTTGCTGAAAATTATTATAAAGTAAAATTTTTGGCCATGACAAATGACGCCGGAGAAAGAGGGAATCCAGTATTAGAATATGCAATCCTAAAATAATAGCATGAAAAATATAATACCTATAGTTAAAGTATTATTTAGTCTTATACTAGGAGGGATGTTGGTTTTTGCAGGAATCAGGAAATTTGATAAACTAACTCCATGACCTACCGAAATTATTGATACTATAAAGAAAGAAGAAGAATTACCTCCCAATACCGAAATGTTAAAGATTAAAAATTATTTTTTCGGAATGAAACAAACTAATTACTTCTGGGAATTTTTAGGTTTTGTAGAAATCCTCGCTGGAGTTTTATTGCTAAGTCAATTTTTTTATTTATTTCGAGCAATATTGGCGTTACCAGTGACGATTAATATATTTTTATTTCATCTTTTCTTAAAACCTAATGAAGTAGGAAAGCTATTCCAGATGCTAGGATTGTTAGTGATAAACTTACTACTAATTGGTTTTAGTTATAAATTATGGAAACCCATTTTAATTAATAGAAACGCATTAAAGTTGAGTTAGTTTCAGTGTTTTTTATTTTTTTTTGTAAAAGGTTAGATTCGTCTAACCTTTTTTTGTTTGGATAGTCAGTCAATTATTATTTACGCTCATTTTTAAGAGAATTTAAGGTGGTAAAACTTTGTTTCTTTGATACTTTGAGCCTTTGTACCTACAGAACTTTATATTATATTTGCAATTCCTAAAACAACAATTACATGTTCGATAATTTAAGCGATAAACTAGATAAAGCCTTTCATATATTAAAAGGGCAC